>CANOET010000089.1 GCA_947564835.1 uncultured Eubacterium sp.
CAGCGTTGCCCCAGTCCGCCCAAGGTGTACCTCCCGGCGCGTCCCCTGGCCACAATCCGCAGAGTCGTCCGATGAGCACAGAGTCGTCCGGTGAGCACAGAGTCGTCCGCATAGCCACTGAAAAACACCGGGTACAGCATTTCTCTGTACCCGGTGCAACATCCATTTTATTTCCCAAGTTCTTCCTTTAAAGCAGCCGTCAAAGCCGGAACAATCTTATTCAGATCACCCACAATCCCATAATCAGCTACATCAAAGATCGGAGCATCCTCATCCTTATTGATTGCAATAATAATATCCGCTTCTTCCATACCTGCCACATGCTGGATCGCACCAGAGATACCGATTGCAAAATATACATTCGGGCGAACAGTCTTACCTGTCTGTCCTACCTGGCAGTCTACCGGCTTCCAGCCGTTTTCTACAACCGCACGGGAGCAGCTTACCATACCGCCGAGCACATCCGCCAGATCCTGTAAGATCTTGAAGTTCTCAGCAGAGCCGACGCCGCGTCCGCCGGAAACAAGGATCTTAGCATCCATAATGTTTTCTGCGCTCTTTGCCTGTTTGATGATATTTAAGATTTCCACATATTTGTGGTTTACTTCAAATCCAGGATTGTATTCGATAATTTCAGCTTTTGCTCCGGCAACCGGCTCTAATTTCTGCATAACACCAGGACGTACCGTTGCCATCTGCGGACGGTTATCCGGGCATGCAATCGTAGCGATTGTATTGCCGCCGAATGCAGGACGTGTCATCAGTAACTGGTTGTGTTTCTGTTCTTTTCCTTCTACTGCTTTTAACGGGAAATCACCGATTTCCAGCTGTGTACAGTCAGCTGTCAGGCCGGTTGCTACCCTTGCGGATACGGTAGGGCCTAAGTCCCTGCCGATGGCAGTAGCGCCGACTAACATGATGTCTGGCTTATATTCGTTGATTACAGAAGCTAATGCATGTGCATATGGTTCTGTTTTGTATACTTCCAGCGCCGGATCATCGACTACGATGACTTTGTCTGCACCGTATTCTGCCAGCTGGTCAGCAAGGTTTTTTACGTTTGATCCGAGAAGAACGGCTGTTACATCTGTATTTAAATCTTTTGCAAGATCTTTTGCTTTTCCGATTAATTCAAAGGCAATACTGCTTAATTCATTATCTACCTGCTGTGCGTAGATATATACGCCCTTATATTCTTCTAAACCCATTTTTTTCACCACTTTCCTTCATCTTATTAGATTACATGTTTCTCTTTTAACTTACCCATGATATAAGACACGGATTCTGTCGCATCCAGTGTAACCTTTTCGCCAGCGCCTTTGCGTACTTTGTCAGATGCTTTAGCGATCTTTGTAGGAGAACCGTTCAGACCAATATTTGCGTCATCCAGATCTTTTAAGTCGTTTCTTCCCCATACGGTTACTTCTTTTTCATCATATGCGTCAAAAATTCCGCCTGGTGTCATATAACGAGGAACATTTAATTCAGAAAGTGCGGTTACAAGGCACGGCATCTTTACTTTCAGCTCGTGATATCTGTCTTCGTACTGCCTCTTTACGATGACCGAGTCTCCGTCGATTCTTAATTCTTCTGCATAGGAAATTACCGGCAGGTTCAGATGTTCTGCGATCTGCGGGCCAACCTGTGCGGTATCGCCGTCAATTGCCTGACGTCCGGTAATAATCAGGTCATAGTCAATATTTCTTAACGCTCCTGCAATGGTAGAAGAAGTTGCCCATGTATCTGCGCCGCCCAATACCCTGTCTGTTACAAGGATTGCTTTATCTGCGCCCATAGCCATTGCTTCACGGAGTACATCGTCGGCCTTTGGAAGCCCCATTGTTACAACAGTTACTTCTGCGCCGGTTTCATCTTTGATTCTAAGAGCTGCTTCCAGCCCTGCTTTATCATCTGGATTCATGATCGCCAGCATAGCTGCCCGATCCAGTGTACCGTCCGGGTTAAATTTCACGCCGCCTTTGGTATCTGGCACCTGTTTAATACATACAACGATTTTCACGGTAGTTTCACTCCTTATATTCTATTCTGATTTGCTGTTATCTTAATAATGCACCAGAGATAACCATACGCTGAACTTCGGATGTTCCTTCGTAAATCTCTGTAATCTTCGCATCACGCATCATACGCTCTACATCGTATTCACGGATGTAGCCGTAACCGCCGAACAACTGCACTACTTCGGTTGTTACTGCCATAGCTGTTTCTGCTGCAAATAATTTTGCCTTTGCTGCTTCTACGGAATATACTTTCTGGTTTGCTTTTGCTACAGCGGCGCGGTATACTAAGAATTTTGCCGCGTCAATCCGTGCTGCCATATCAGCCAGCTTGAACTGCGTATTCTGCTGCTGTGCGATGGAACGGCCAAACTGTTTTCTTTCTTTTGTATATTCGATCGCACGTTCCAGCGCGCCTTCTGCAAGTCCGAGCGCCTGGGAAGCGATACCGATACGTCCGCCGTCCAGTGTATGCATTGCGATCGGGAAGCCTTTGCCTTCCGGTCCAAGGAGCGCATCCTTCGGAATCCTGCAGTCTTCAAAAATCAGCTCATAAGTAGAGGAACCGCGGATACCCATCTTCTTTTCTTTGGTACCGAACGAAAATCCCGGAGCGCCTTTTTCTACGATAAATGCAGAGAAGTTTTTCTTCTTTCTGCCTCTCTTGTCTTCGGTAATGCTGGTAATTGCAATTACAATGTATACGTCCGCTACTTTGCCGTTTGTGATAAAGCATTTGGAACCGTTTAATACCCACTCGTCGCCGTCTAAAACAGCCTTTGTCTGGCAGCCCTGTGCGTCTGTACCAGCGCCTGGCTCTGTCAGTGCGAAAGCGCCGAGCTTTTCGCCCTTTGCAAGCGGTGTGACAAATTTTTTCTTCTGTTCTTCGGAACCATAGGTCATGATCGGGTCAATACACAGGGAAGTATGTGCAGATACGATAACGCCTGTTGTGCCGCAGACTTTGGATAATTCTTCTACGCACATTACATATGTAAGAGGATCACAGCCCTGTCCGCCGTACTCCTTCGGCACCGGAATCCCTAAAAAGCCTGCTTTTGCCATTTTTGCAACTGTCTCTGCCGGAAATGCCTCTGTCTCATCCACTTCCTGAGCAAGAGGCTTTACTTCTGTTTCAGCGAAATCTTTGAATAAAGTCCTCGCCATTTCATGTTTCTTATCTAAAGAAAAATCCATGATTCTTACTCCTCCATTTACTTAATGCGCAGGCCGCGTATCAGCGGAAGCTTTCCGGCACGCCGGGCCCTTCCTGCAGCCTGCTCTTTATTCTGAATATCTTTTCTGCACGGCCGCCCGGACGGACAGCCGGCCTGTTTTTATTTTGCAGATCTTATGTAGCGAAGATTATTTGCTGTAATCGTAGAAGCCTTTGCCTGTCTTCATACCTAATTTGCCTGCGCGTACCATTTTCTTTAATAATGGATGCGGACGGTATTTCGGATCGCCTGTTTCGTCATACAGCACGTTCATAATGGCAAGGCAGATATCAAGACCTACCAGGTCGCCTAATGCCAGAGGCCCCATCGGATGGTTTGCGCCAAGCTTCATAGCCGTATCAATACCTTCTACGGATGCAACGCCGTCAGCGTAAATGCCGATGGCTTCGTTGATCATCGGGATTAAGATCCTGTTTACCACAAAGCCCGGAGCTTCTTTTACTTCTACCGGTGTCTTGCCGATGGCTTTGGAAATCTCAACGATTTTGTCTCTCATTTCATCCGGTGTATTTTCACCCTGGATCACTTCGATCAGTTTCATAACCGGAGCAGGATTGAAGAAATGCATGCCAATTACCGGCCTGTCAAGCCCGGCTGCAATTTCTGTTACAGACAGGGAAGAAGTATTGGTTGCAAACATGCAGTCTGCCTTTACAATATCCTGTAATTCTTTGAATGTTTGTTTCTTTACATCCATCACTTCAAGAGCTGCTTCCACGATCAGGTCACAGTCTGTGCAGATGTCTTTGACGCCTGTTGTAATTTTGGAAAGAATCTTGTCAGCATCTTCCTGGTTCATTTTGCCTTTTGCAACCCTTTTTTCAAAACCTTTTGCGATTTTGTTCTTGCCGTTTGCTGCAAATTCTTCGTTGATATCGCATAAGCATACTTCATATCCTTCTGTCTGTGCGAATGCCTGTGCAATTCCGGAACCCATCGTTCCTGCGCCGATAACTCCTACTTTCATTGTAGTTCCTCCTTAAATATTTTAACGATATGATTCATACAACAGATTTACCCGAAACGAATCCTGCTCCGGGTAAATCTGCTAATTACAGAAATTTCAGAAAACAATTCCGAAAATAATTAATCTCTTTCAACAATCGTAGAGCAGCCCATGCCGCCGCCGATACATAACGTAGCAAGCCCTCTCTTTGCATCTCTCTTCTGCATTTCATATAATAAGGTAACAAGGATACGGCATCCTGAAGCGCCTACCGGATGTCCAAGTGCGATTGCGCCGCCGTTTACATTTACCTTGTCCATGTTAAATCCAAGATCCTTAGCAACTGCAACAGACTGTGCCGCAAATGCTTCGTTTGCTTCGATCAGGTCCATATCATCGATAGAAAGGCCTGTCTTTGCCAGTACTTTCTTTGTAGAAGCAACCGGGCCAAGTCCCATTACTTCCGGTCTTACACCGCCAAGAGCGCCTGCGATCCAGGTTGCCATCGGTGTAACGCCGAGTTCTTTCGCTTTTTCTTCACTCATCACAACGATAGCAGCTGCACCGTCGTTGATACCGGATGCATTGCCTGCTGTTACAAGGCCGCCCTGTTTGCCGGAGCAGCATTTTAAGCCGGCAAGGGTTTCCGGTGTTGTGCCTGCGCGAGGTCCTTCATCTTTCTTAAATTCTACGATTTCTTTCTTAACTTTTACCGGTACCGGAACGATCTCATCATCGAACTTGCCTTCTGCGATCGCTTTTTCGCATTTCTGCTGGCTGTTAGCTGCAAATGCGTCCAGTTCTTCTCTTGTAAGGCCATATTCATCACAGATATTCTCTGCTGTGATCATCATATGATAATGGTTGAATGCATCTGTCAATGCGTCATTTACCATAGTATCGATAATCGTCGCATTGTTCATACGATAACCAAAACGAGCTTTCGTCATAGCATAAGGCGCCATAGACATGTTCTCCATACCGCCTGCAACCACAATATCAGCCTGTCCTGAAAGAATCTGAGCTGCTGCTTCATTGACACATTTCAGACCAGAGCCGCATACTACATTCAATGTAACTGCAGGAACTTCATTCGGCAGGCCGGCTTTGATGGAAGCCTGACGTGCAACGTTCTGCCCCTGTGCTGCCTGGATGACGCATCCCATTAATACTTCATCCACCTGCTCCGGCTTTACACCTGCGCGGTTTAATGCTTCCTTGATCACGATTGCGCCTAAATCTGCTACAGGAGTATTGCTCAATGCTCCACCCATTTTACCGATTGCAGTACGGCATGCGCCTGCTAAAACTACTTTGTTTGCCATTTTCTCGTCTCCTTTACAAACTTGTCGTGAATAAGATGTTAAAAATTTAACAATCTTTTCAAAAAAATAAAACGTCTTAAAATATGTAAGACTCAACTGTTACATTCAGAATACCACAAATTTATGGTTTTGGCAACTAATAATTTCATAATAATTGTGATTTTTGCTAAAATTTTGTGACAGTTTCTAAAATCACAGAATAGCATGGCCAAAATCAAGGTGTGAACTGTACCCCCCCCCAATATGCCTCCAGACAAATTATTGAAAAAAAACTTGCCATAAAAGAGTTTTTCCGCTATAATAAAGTCCATCAGCGGATATGGCGGAATTGGCAGACGCGCCAGATTTAGGTTCTGGTGGGAGACCGTGCAGGTTCAAATCCTGTTATCCGCATTTTTTAACCAAGATCCATAGCTGCGGGAGACATCCCGCACAGTCCCCGTTTCCTTACGCCAGCTTCAACTTGCGAAACTCGTAATAAATTCCATCTTCCCAGACATTCCCGCATACCAGATCTGCCACACGCTTAAGTTCCTCACACGCATTCCCCATCGCGACGCTGATTCCGGCTGTCTGCATCATCTCATAATCATTCATGCTGTCGCCAAATGCAATCGTATCATCCAGCCGCGCCCCGTAATATCTGCACACAAGCTCCATGCCCCTGCCTTTGTCAATGCCTTTTGGAATGATCTCCCCATTGAAACAGGAACTGCTGCCTGCATAAGGATGTACCGCGTATACAAACCGGCTGCCCAGAATCTGTTTTGTTTGTTCCACAGCTTCCAGTTCCCTGCTCGTAAAGCATATTTTATATGCCCCTTTGCGTGGATACCGCACGTAGGGCTGTATAGGAATGCCGCCTTCAATTTCCTTCTGCATACGCACGAGTTCTGAGTTTGCCGGATCTGCTTTGGCATGCTGCACCAGCTCTTCCATCTGCGGGTCTGTATAAATGCCTTCCGGCGTCTCGATCCTGCAGTACATTCCATGGCTGTGGAAGACCTCCAGGCATTCCTGGATCGTTTCCTCGGGAAGCAGGCTGTCAAACAGCACGTTCCCTTCTGCTTCCACATGGCTCCCGGCGCTTGCAATGATTCCGTCAAAGCCGATATCCAGGATATCTTTTCCGATAATAGGCATATTTCTTCCTGTGCATAAAAACACTTTATGCCCATTCGCCCGCGCTCCGCGCACTGCCGATGCCGTTTGCTCTGAAGGCGCCTGCATGGCAGATACCAGTGTTCCGTCGATATCTAAAAATATTATTTTTTGATTCATGATCTGTTCCTCGCTGTCTTACTTTCCGGACCTGCCTGATACTTTATGGACGACCGCTGCCTGCTGACCTATATGGATGTTTCCCGGTGCAGATACTTCCAGTCTGCGGCCGTCTTCCAAATCTGTAAAAATCATAGGGATGACGGTATCATAGCCTTCCTTCTGGATCCGTTCTTTGTCAAATGAGATCAGAAGCTGCCCTTTTTTTACCTGTTCGCCGTCCTTTACATGTGCCTGGAAATATTTTCCCTGCAGATTTACCGTATCTACCCCGATATGAATCAGGAGTTCCGTGCCGCAGCTGCTGGCAAGGCAGACTGCATGTTTCGTGTCAAAAATACTGATCACAGATCCGTCCGCCGGTGCGTATACATTTCCTGTCTCAGGAATAATCGCAACACCGTCTCCTAACACTTTATTTGCAAATGTCTCATCTTTTACATCCTCCATCGGAATCATCCGCCCCTGTGCATAGCTGTAAAACACTTCTTCCTGCGGCACTTCTGCAGCTGTCCCATTCTGATTTTCTGCCTGCGCTGCCCCTGACGGACTGTCTGCAGTCTGCGCTGTTCCTGTCCGGCTGCCTGGCTGCGCGGCTGCCTCTGACGGACTGCCGGCTGCCTGAGCTGTTTCGGATGCAGCTTCTTTTGGGGATTTATCCATAAATTTCCCTAATACCAGAGTCATAAGAAATCCGCCTGCAATCGCTGCCGCATGGGCGATTACATAATTCCTGTATCCATTGCCCGCCGGATCTGCCAGCGCAATTCCCGGAACAACGGTTGTGCCAAAACCAAGCGCGGCGAGGTTTGTCAGATAAACAACGACACCTCCAAAAGCCCCGCCGATGCAGCCGCCGATAATCGGGAAGCGGTATCTTAAGTTAATTCCGAACAACGCAGGCTCTGTAATTCCAAACAATACGGAAATAAAACTCGGAATACAAAGCTCCCGCACTTTGACATTTTTCCGGTGCAGAACCAGATAAGCCAGCACCGCGCCGCCCTGTGCAATAATCGCTACGGACATCAGCGGATTGATAAAATTCCTGCCGGTATCTGCCAGCAGCTGCGCCTCGATTGCTCCGAAAATATGGTGCAGACCGGTAATTACAACCAGCTGCTGGAGACCGGAAAACACTGCATATCCAAAAACGCCCAGGTTCTGCGTCATCCATACAAGCGCGTTTGTAATCCCTGAAGACAACCCGCGTCCTGCAGGCCCGATGACCGTAAACAACAGCAGCGCGCCCACCAGCGTTGTCAGCAGCGGAGATACCAGCAGACGGATGACTTCCGGCACCTTTTTCTCAAAGAAAAGATCCAGTTTCGCCGTAACAAATCCCATCAGCAGCGCTACGATAATACCCCCCTGAAAACCAACCAGCTCCACGCCCAGGCCAAAAATACGAAGCGTCGTTACTTCCGCCGTTCCCTGCGCCGCAGCATACGCATCCGCCAAACTGTTGCTTAACATAATACAGCCAATCACAATACCAAGAATCGGCCTTCCGCCAAACCGCTTACAAGCGCTGTACGCAACTGCCAGCGGCAAAAATCCGAAGATCGCACCGGATGAAATGTTAATCAGGCGGTTAATGCCATATAGCGTATCGTTTGACTTTACTACCTCAAAGTTGCCAAGCACACCTGAGAGCCCGGTTAGCAGCGCCGCCGCAAGGATTCCAGGCATAATATCCACAAATACGTCCGAAAGCGCTTTAATCATCCGTTGCAGCGGGTTCATTTTCTACATCCTCCATAGCCTTGAGATCCGCGATATCATTATCCTTCAAAACAATCCGAAGGCGCGTCGCACAGTGGGCCACACCCTGGATATTCTCTTTTCCGCCTGCCAGCCTGGTAAGCTCTATGGATATTTTTTCATATTTCTGGCGCTTATTTGCATCCATCTTTTACTCCTCCATATTCTTGTTTTTTTGAGGCAAAGCTTTCTTCTTGCTTTTATTTCCTGCGGCCACAGTTTTTTGATTCTTTTGAACTGCCTCTTGTATCTTTTATTATAACCTGTTATTCTATTATGTATATGGAGATATGTGACTTAGACATTGAACATTATGACCATTTGCATACGCGCCGGCCGCCTGGCTGCCGGGAGACATGCGCCCACCGCAGAAAGGAACCGCATCTATGCTGGACTATCATTTTTCCAACGATTTTTACCGCAATATCGACGCTATGATCTACACCTGCGGATACGAAAGCTGCGCACCCGGACACAGCTACGGTCCCATCCTGCGCAATGGATATCTGATCCACTACATATTAAATGGTTCCGGCATTTACAAGGCAAGGGGGAAGCTATACCACCTGTGCGAAGGAGACGCCTTTTTAATCTGTCCGGGAGAGCTTATTTACTACGAAGCAGACATGCATACCCCCTGGACCTATACCTGGATCGGCATGCAGGGGATCAAAATCAAAGGATACCTGGAGCGGACCTCCCTGTTCGATGACTTGACAGTCCATTTTGGAAATGACGCACAAATCCGGCTCTGCCATGAAAAAATGGCAGAAGCCGACCAGCTTACGCAAAACCGGGATCTGATTATGAACAGTATCCTGTACGAATATTTGTTTCTCCTGGCAGACAAATTCCCAAATGGGAAAATTGCTATCCAGGAAAACAGGACAGGCCATGTGGAAGAAGCGCTGCGCTACATCGAAGACCATTACTGCGACCCGTTCACAGTTCAGGAGCTGGCAGATCATCTGGGATTGAACCGGTCTTACCTGCACCGGATCTTTAAGTCGTTTACCGGGGTTTCGATCCAAAGCTACCTGTTGGATTACCGGATTCGCCAGGCATGTATCCTGTTAAAAACAACCCCATTGTCTGTACGGGTAATTGCCCATTCGGTCAGTTATATCGACCCTCTGTATTTTTCACGCATTTTTCATCAGAAAATGGGCGTCAGCCCAAGTGAATACCGGAAAAATGCAGCGCCGGAGGGAAATAACATTTCATAATCGGAGGCAAAAATGGAACTGCAAACAATCTTTAAAAAACTTGGAATTGAATATGAGGAAACGACACATCCTCCCGTCTATACTGTGGAACAGATTGGGAAGATACCGCTGAATATTATAGGGACCGGATGCAAAAATCTGTTTCTTACAGATCATCACCAAACATATCTGCTTGTTATCTTAGAAGAACATAAACAGGCGGATCTGAAAAAAATAGCGAAGGCAGCAGGAACGAAGCGTCTATCATTTGCCAGTGATAAAGCGCTGCAGGAATTGCTCGGGCTTTCTCCGGGAAGCGTTTCTCCATTTGGGCTGATGCATGATCCGGATAAACAGGTCAGGACGGTGATCGATGCATCGCTTGTTGGAAAACGGCTGTTGTTTCACCCGAATGTGAATACAAAGACGATTGCGGTATGGTATGATGATCTGATACGGTTTATAGAGTTTACCGGACATAAATATGTGTGCTTTTATGAATCGTAAGAAACATTCAAGGATGACACGAATAGTCACATTTTTTATTGACGAAACAGTCCAAAACGATTATCATAAAAACTGGACTGTCCGTGGAAACAGGTGAAAATCCTGTGCGAGCCCGTCGCCGTAAGGTGCAGCTAAGCGCACTGACCTGACCCAAAGCCACATTTGGGAAAATGCCATTGGAATGATTTCTGAGAAGGCCGGCCAGCGCAGGCGCCAAGCCGGAAGACCCTGGCAGTCCCCAGCCTTTTATACAAGCCTCGAGTGCAGGCAGCCTGGTACCGTGTCGATACACTGTACGGAAAGGGTAAAAGGAAGTAAAAGACAAAGGAGATCTTTATATGCAAACAAAATGCAGGAAAAAATTACCGTCATGCATCCTTTGCATTGTGCTGATTGTGGCTATGGCACTTATGACAACAGGCTGTAACGGCGAAACAAAAGATCCGTCTGCGTCAGGCGGAAACAGTACGTCTGCACAGGCAGATGGAAAGGTGCTTGGGGAAGGCAGCAGACAGTTTTCGCTGACTGTGTCGGATCAGGACGGCAATCAGACGGAATTTGAAATCCATACCGATCAGGAAACTGTCGGAGCGGCTTTGCAGGAGCTGGAGCTGATTGATGGGGAAGAAGGGCAGTATGGCCTTTATGTAACATCTGTCAATGGAATTACAGCCGATTATGACAAAGACGGCATGTACTGGGCGTTTTATGTAGATGATGCATATGCGCAGACCGGTGTTGATGCAACGGAGATTCAAGAAGGCGCAAGCTATGCCTTAAAGCTGGAAAAAGCATGAGACTCACAACAAGGGAGCTTACGGTTTTTGCTATGCTGGGAGCCTTGATGTATGCGTCAAAAATATTGCTGGAATTTGCGCCGAATATCCATTTGCTCGGTGTATTTACAATTGCATTTACAGTAGTATACCGGAAAAAAGCATTGTATCCGATTTATATTTATGTGCTTTTGAACGGGTTATTGTCTGGCTTTTCCGCATGGTGGATTCCGTATTTGTATCTATGGACCGTGCTGTGGGGGATCGTGATGCTGCTGCCGCAGAAAATGCCGAAGGCAGTCAGGCCGTTGGTTTATATGACGGTATGTGCGGTACATGGATTTTTATTTGGTACGCTGTATGCGCCGGTGCAGGCAGTTTTGACCGGGCTTAGCCTGGAAGGGATGATTGCCTGGATCATTGCGGGGCTTCCATGGGATTTTCTGCATGGGGTCAGTAATTTTTTTTGCGGGATTCTGATCATGCCGATCATATCTGTGTTGCGGCTGGCAGAGAGGTCTGCGGAAGCATCGGACTGATTATTATAATAGAACAAACCGCCTGGCAGGAATGTCAGGCGGTTTTGTATTCTTATTCGATATGCTGTGATTCTGCAGGCGCTGTCGGAAAGTATCTGCGGAACGTATACAAAAATAATACAACCGAAAGCGCTGTCGTCAGATAGTCCGTAATCGGCTGCGCCGCGGCAAGCATGGTTGCGGAATGAAAGATATGCTGGAAGAAAAACAATACCGGCAGGTAAATTAGCCCCTGGCGGCTGACGGAGAGGATCAGCGCCGGAAACGCCGCGCCCGTGGACTGGATGGCATTGATAAATACAAACATCAGACCGATTACAGGACCGGAATAAATATAAATACGGGCAAAGGACATACCATAAGCAAACGCATCCGCATCTTCCAAAAAGGCATGCACCAGCGGATCAGCGCCGCAGTAGCAGATCACCGTCATTACCGCGCTCAGCCCGAATGCCAGAATCAGCGAAAATTTCAATACAGCCAGATAACGCGACCGGTTTCCGGAACCGAAGCAGTAGCCTAAAATCGGCTGGATCCCGGTACCCAGGCCGATCAGGAGCATGACTACGATCATATTTACTTTCATCGCGACACCGAGTCCGGCTACCGCCATATCCCCGTAATTAGCCATAATATTGTTTACAACGATATTGGAAACACTCATCAAAATACTGTTTAACGAAGCCGGAATACCAATCGCGAATACCCCGGCCGCAACGCCGTCCCCTGCAAGGTAATATTTCGGGTGGATGGAAAGCATTGCCTTTTTAGACAGCAGGTGCCAAATATAAAAAAGGGCCGCAAATACATTGCCAAGCACGGTAGCCACCGCAGCGCCGGCTACATCCCAGCCGAATCCGAGAATCATTACCGGATCGAGAACGATATTAATCATATTTCCAATAATCATTCCCATCATTGCAACCTGGGCATTGCCTTCGGCACGGATAATATTGCTAAAGCTGTTACTGATAATCAAAAACGGAATAGCGGTCGAAACAATACGCAGATACTGGGAAGCATAACCGACCGTATCCGCACTGGCGCCGATTGCCATACTTACCGGTGTGGCAAAAATAAAAATTACGATCATGGCAAGAATGCCGATCAAAAGCCCGGTCCAGAAGCAGAAGGAAGAAGCGTTTTTGGCTTTCTGGTCATTCCCTTCTCCCAGAGTCCGCGAGATCAGGGAGGTTCCGCCGATGCCGAACAGCATACCGACTGCCATAAACAGCAAGAACGCAGGGGTAGCGACGGAAACGGCGGCAACCATATAGGCATCTTTTGTCTGGCCGATAAAGAAGGTATCAGCCAGGTTATAGATCAGCACCATAATCATACTGACAATCGATGGGATCACATTGCTGATTACGGCTTTTGGTACGGGAGCATCCCGGAAAATTTCAGTTGTTTTGTTTTGCATAAGAATCCTCCTTTTTATCATGTAGTGTCCTTTAAGCGCAGCATTTGGTAACAATTATAAATGCCGGAAGGCATCCGATTCCAGGTTGGTATAAATCCGCTGTAGCATTTTATCCAAAAGCTGCAGTTCCTGGTCCGACAGGCCGTCGAACATAATCTTATGTAACAGAGGCGTTTTTTCTCTTACATCTGTAAGAACTTGCTGGCCGCTTTTGGTCAAATGAATGGTTTTGGAACGGGCATCCGTGGAGCGCGTCTTTGTAATAAATCCTTTTTCGTCTAAAAGCTTCAGCACATGGATCATACTGGTATGCTTTACGCCAAAATGGGCGGAAAGATGGGTAAGGGTATTTTGATGTTTTGTGTGCGTGTCCAGATAGACGAGGATATCATATTGTGTACAGGTCAGACCGTGTTTACGCAGCGCACGGGTAAAACCAGATTCCAGCTGGTTGTGGATTTTTTTAATATAGTACTTGAGTTCGTCCATGGGGAGCCTCCGTTAAATTTTGTAGCATGCTACATAATAGCGGAAATTTCAGGGAATGTCAAGAGCTAAAAAAATATTTTTCAAAATCAAAATTTTGCCGTTTTGCGCAAAAAATCGTTTCTAAGAGCCTAAACTGGATGAACCAGAACAGAAACACTTTTGACATTGTGTTGCGTTTTTTAGTAGCTGCCCGGACGCCGGATGAGGGGGCGGGGCCTGGATTTCGGCTCCTATTCCAGA
>CANOET010000090.1 GCA_947564835.1 uncultured Eubacterium sp.
CTAAAAGCGCCCCTCGAACGTCCTTCCAAGGTGTGTCTCCCGGCGCGTCCCCTGACCACAGCCCGCAGAGTCTGATGATAGCAAGCTTTACAACACCTGAAATTCACGCTGATACAAAATTCAGGCACTAAATTCACCGTTCATTGTGCAATTGTAACGCTAGAGAAAATCAGCTGGATGAGAGGAAACTGGCCTGGCTGGCAGCGACGTTGGAAGAATGTATAGAAGCCCTTGGTATTCTGCTCGATAAATCAGGGGCGGAGCCCAGCGGCACCTTTAGCTTCTGGCGTTTAGCCAGGGCGAACTAGGTGCCGCGACCGGACGGTGCCACTGTGTAAATGCAGAATGCCTAGGGATTCTTAACATTCTGGAATAGGAGCCGCCAGCCAGGCCAGTTTCCTCTCATTCAGCGTCCGCATAGCCACTAACAACGCAACACAATGTCAAATTCTGTCGCCCGGAGTCAATATTTTGCCATTTTGCGCCAAAAATCGTTTCTAAGCGCTTAAAAAATCAGCACAAGCATTGCCAGATTTCAAGGATAAAAACAGCAGGGGTATGATTTCATGAAAAATATTACAGTTGCAATTACAGCAGCAAGCTACAGCGGCAACAAAGGAGCTGCCGCTATGCTGCAAAGTTCAATCAGCCAGTTAAAGGAAAGATACGGCGATCGTTTACAGATCCGATTAATGAGCGTCTACCCGGCCCAGGACCGCCGGCAGTGTCCGCATGCGTTTGTTACGGTCATTCCGGCGCAGCCGCAAAAGGTATTGTGCCTGGTATTTCCCTGCGCGGTTTTGTTCCGGATCTTTCACTGGTGTACGCCGTTTCGGGCAGCGCTTTTGAAAAATGAAATGCTGCGTGCCTACGCGCATACGGATCTGGTTATCGATGAGGCAGGCATTTCTTTTTCTGACAGCCGGGGGTTTTTGCTGAATACGTATGCGTTTGCCTGTGCGGCGATCCCGATGCTGATGGGTGTGCCGGTTGTAAAGTATTCCCAGGCGATGGGGCCGTTTGACAATGCGTATAACCGTTTGCTGGCAAAGCTGGCGCTGCCGAAAATGAAACTGGTTACGGCGCGCGGGCGGATTACGGAGGAATATCTTCGCTCGATCGGTATCCGGCGGCGGGAAAGGCTGTATGCAGACGGAGCATTTACAATGCCAAAGGCCCCTGCGGTGGAGATGCGGGTGCGAAAGATCTGTGAAGCCAATGGCTTTTCCCATATGGCGGCGCTGTCTGTCAGCTCGGTTGTGGAACGTAAATGCAGCAAGGCGGGCATAGATTACTGCAAGGTTATGGCGGAATTTGCCGTTTATTTAAATAAACAGGGGTATCAGGTATGCCTGCTTGCCAATGCGGCCCGCACCCATTCGAAAAAGAAGCACAACAACGATCTGATCACATGCGATACGATCGCGGATATTTATCAGAATCTGATCACATGCGATACAGCTGCTGGTATTTATCAGACATGCGATACAACTGCCGGTACTGGTATTTATCAGACATGCGATACAGCTGCCAGTATTTATCAGGACCTGATGGCATGCAATACAGCTGCCAGTATTTATCAGACATGTGATACAGCTGCTGGCATTTATAAAGATGTCCAAAATGGCCGGCAGCCGGGTTGTTCCTACCAGGGACTGATCTGGGAGCGGAGGGAAATGGATGCGGAGGAAATACGTGCGTGGATTGGCCAGTGCAGGTTCTTGGTCACGTCCCGGTTTCATGCAATGGTCTTTGCTTTATCCGAAAATGTCCCGGTAATGCTGACCGGCTGGAGCCATAAATATCAGGAAGTGATGGAACAGTTTGGCTTGTCGGAGTTTGCGGCTGATTATTCTGACCTCAGCCTGGAAAAGCTTCAGAGCCGTTTTGAAGTTTTTTTGGGGCAGCAGGATGTAATCCGGGAGCGGATCCGTAACAGCCTGCCCAAGGTGCAGGAAAGCTCGGGAAAGAATATCCGCCATATTTCCAAGATCCTGGATGAAATCCTCGCGCAAAAGGAGCAGCCAAAAGAACAGCGGCCCAAAACCGCAGGCAAAGCAAAGACGGACAGCCGCAGGGCAGATTGGATGAATCATGTGGTCGACCTGGATCATCCGGATCGTTATATGGGCGCGCATCTGGCATGCGGGATGGGATGTGCCGCAGACGGGCGGATCCGCAGGCATGCGGCTTCCGGCGGTATGGTGACCGCGCTTTTGCTAAACCTTTTGAAAAACCGCAGGATCGATGGCGCATGGGTTGTGAAGACAGCTTTTACTGAAAACGGAGAGCTGACGTATCAGACGGTGATTGCGACGACAGCGGCACAGATCCGGGAGGCGTCCTCAAGCGTCTACCTGCAGATTCCGATGCTGTCCCATATCGATGAGCTGCGCGCATTTGACGGCAGGCTGGCGGTTGTGCTGACGCCGTGTATGATGCGGGCGTTTGGGTATCTTTTGGAAAAGGATCCAAAGCTGAAAGAGAAAATTGTGCTGAAAATCGGCCTTTTCTGCAGCGGCGTACATGACCGCAAGGCGGCTGAGTTTGCAATGGACCATTCCGGGATTCCAAGAAAGGGTGCAAAGCGGCTGTACTACCGCAGGGGCCACTGGCGCGGCGCGGCTGCGGTTGAGTACGAAGACGGCAGCCAGCGCGCCTTTTCCTATACGAAATCTATCTGCGCCTATAAAAATGCCGGATTTTTTGTGAAGCAAAGCTGCCTGAAATGCAAAGACCAGTTTGCGGCATGCGCGGACATCAGCTTTGGGGACATTTGGCTTAGGGAGGTAAAAAAGGATGCGGTAAAATATACCGGATTTATTGTACGCAGCCAGCATGCGCTGGAAATGCTTAAAACCGCGCATCAACAGGGGGATATCCGGATGCGTCCGCTGTCAGGCCGCCAGATCCTGCAAAGCCAGATGCGTGCGCTGACGCTGAAATACCGGGAAAACTGCTGGAACCACAGGCTGGCGGGCTGGCTGGAGGAAAAGAACCGGATATTTTCCGCGGAACATCCGGACCTGCTGCAGAAGGCGCCGCTTCCGGTTCTTTATGTTTATATGTGTGCGATCCGGGTATTGCTTAGCTGGTAATGGAAAAAGGGCTATGCATGCGGGCCGCTGTCTGCCTCATGCACATTCAGGATATGGTTTCTATACTCTTTGGGCGAAACACCTGTAACCCTTTTAAAGACCTTATTATAATAAAATGCATTTTCAAATCCTAACCGGTCTGCGACTTCATAAATTTTCAGTTCCGGCTGCTTTAAGAGCTCCATGGACGCCTCAATTTTTTTCTGGCTGATATATTTGCTGACGCCGGTGTCCGTATATTTTTTAAATAGCTGGCTCTTTTAAGAGCAGGCCAATGATGGAGACAATGGTGCTTGTCCCTTTGGAAATTTCTGTTTTTCGTAGGCGATTTTCGCGTCAATCAGGTTATGGATATTGACGGCAAGCTGGTTGACCGCTTTTCCGATATCGCCAAATTCATTATCCCATTCAATCGAGTCATCCCTCGAAAAATCTCCGCCGGAAATCGCGGTCAGCCGTGTACGTATGGCATGCACAGGCTGTGTTACAATATAAAAGAGCGAACAGATTAAAACGACACCAATGACAGCGCTTAATAGGAAGACAGCCAGAATAATATTCAGGTATCCGCCGGCTTGCTGTGGGGACGGGCCTGTCAGCTTATGTGCAGTGTAAGATCGTGTATTTTCTAAATGATGGTGGCCGCTGGGATTGTTCACAGCGGCGCAAGGATTAGGAGGAGAAAAATATGTTATACCCACAGCTGAATGAAGCAAGGGCGCTGCTGGATTTATCCGGGGTCTGGCAGTTTGCGCTTGGAAACGAGGAATTTGACGAAGAAAAGATGCTGTTTCCGTTAAAAAATCCGGAGACAATGGCAGTTCCGGCATCTTATAACGATCAGAAAGCACAGGCTAAATTCCGTGACCACTATGGATACGCTTATTATCAGACAGCGTTTCAAATACCGAAAATGCCCAAGGGGCAGCGGCTGGTACTCCGGTTTGGGTCCGTGGCACAGGCTGCAGTTGTATATTTGAATGGAAAACTGCTTCTGCGGCATAAGGGAGGTTTTCTGCCGTTTGAAGCGCAGATCGGGGAGCTGGCCCGCAGCGGGGAAAATCTGCTTGCGGTAGCAGTGGATAACCGGATCGATTTTTCGACGCTGCCTGTCGGAAACGAAAGTGGCTGTGCCATGTTCGCTGACAGCCTTCCTGGCGGGGATAAGGATTATTATAATCCCTTTGTTATGGTAACCTACGGTATGGTATACGCGAAATTTATGTACCAGGAAGACCCGCACAGGTGCAGGCGATTTACGGAGCGTGCGCTTGCATTTGGCAGGGATTATATTTACTGGTTTTCACAGGACGGATCTTCGTTTGCTTACGGGCGTTCCATGACCTACCGGTTTGCACAGGCGGCCTATTTCGCGGTATGTGCCTTGTGCGGCGTGGAGGCCTTTCCGCTTCCAGTCCTAAAGGGAATCCTGGCAAGGCATTTGGTGTACTGGCTGAACCAGCCGATTTTTGACAACGCTGGAATTTTAACGATTGGGTATGCATATCCCAACCTGCAGATGTCGGAAAGCTATAATGCGCCGGGATCTCCGTACTGGGCCTTAAAGGCATTTTGCACTAACCTGGATGAAACAGAAAAGAAATACTTTTGACTCATCCAGGTTAGGCACTTAGAAATAATTTTTTGCGCGAAAGGGAAAAATTTTAACTCGTGCGACAGAATTGATATTGTGTTGCGTTTCTGGGCTTCCCGAAGGATTTTGATTGGCCAGGGGATGTGGCTAGCCGGACGACTCTGCGGGTGGTGGGCAGGGCATGCGGCGGGAGACACACCTTGGGCGGACTGGGGCGTCCCCTGGCCACAGCCCGCAAAGTCGTCCGGCTAGCCACATCCCCTGGCTAACCAGAATCTTTCCTGAAGCCCAGAAACGCAACACAATGTCAAAAATGTTTCTCTTCTGGTCATCCAGGTTAGGGCTATAATGGTAGACAGTACGCTTGGGATTGCCAGTTTTAAAATGGCTTTGGAAACTGGCATATGTATCATAATGTCGATATTGTCTTTTTTCATAGAACGATCTTCCATAAAAACCTCCTGCTTTTAATTACGCATAGTTGAAATTACAACGTGGCTCGTTTCGCAGGGCATCAGGAAGCTGAAGTTGTCAGAGTGATTCCGGGTATGGCTCATGAAAGATGGAAATCATGGATGCAGTGGAAACAGCCGGAATGCTTTGCGCTTAGGCAAAGCATTCCGGCATATCTGGTACTGCGTTGTACGTGAGATTGTAATTTTATTTCTGGCGGATATCAAATTCCGGGTTAAATGCGTAGAAGTTTTTGGAATCGAGATGTTCTTTTACGACATTCAGCCCTTCGCCGAAACGCTGGAAATGTACGATTTCGCGTTCCCTTAGGAACCGGATCGGATCGCATACTTCCGGGTCTTTGACAAGGCGCAGGATATTGTCATAAGTCGTGCGGGCCTTTTGCTCTGCTGCAATCATATAAGAACAACTCATGCTTATTGAGCCGGTTCAATAAGATAAGATTAAAAGTTCCAGTGAATTTCAATCGGAACGTCCCTTGTTCCCGGAATACGCTTGCCAACGGATATATAATCAATCAGCGTTTCCACGATTTCACGGGTAAGGTGTTCCAAATGGGTGTATTGTTCAATCAGTTCGCGGCGATTATCGCCCGCCGCTATTTTTTCTTCGATTTCGGATAACTGCTTTTGTCCGTCAGCGATCACACGCTCCAAACGGTCGCGGTCTGCGGTAAACTCTTTTGACATTTCCACATAATCGCTTTCGGAGATTAAGCCCTTTACCTTATCCATGTAAAGCTCCCGAATACCTTTTGAATATTCTGCAACCTTTTTTTCATAGACTGCTATATCAGAAAGTAGGCGGTTTTTTTGTCCCTGTAAGTGATCGCTAAATTCAATATTCTGCTCTAACTCGTCTTTGTCAAGATACTCCGCAGCTAAACGGTTAAGCTCGTCAATTACAAGCTGTTCCAATTTATCAACGGAGATAAAGGAACCAATACAAGCGTCTTTTGCCACATGGCGGTTTGAACATTGCAGATAGTGTCTGCCCCGATTTTTGGAAGAGCGCATGGTATAACCGCAGTTGGCACACCGGGCTTTTCTTGCGAATAAACCTATTGTACCAATATCAAAGGGCTTTGCCCTCTGTGAGATTAACGCCTGTACTCTGTTCCATAACTCACGGTCAATGATTGGCTCATGAGTTCCTTCCACAACATACCATTCACTTTTGGGGCGGGGCTTGTTCTGCTTTGTCTTATACGATACGCTGCCATATTTGCCCTGTACCATATTTCCGATATAGATTTCATTAGTCAGCATTTCAGAGATAGCAAAATATTTCCAAAGGGTGCTGTTTTTGGTTTTGGGCTGCTGGTAGCGTAGACCATGCAGACGCTTATATTCAGTTGGATTTGGTATGCCCCGGTCATTGAGCATACGGGCGATTGCAGTTTTTCCGTAACCTTGCGCGAACAAGGTGAATACTTCACGGACAACGGCGGCGGCTTCCTCGTCTATAATCAAGTGTCCCTTTTTGTCGGGGTCTTTCTTATAGCCGTAAAGGGCGAACGCGCCAATGTGAAAACCGTTTACCCGTCTGTTTGTTAAAACGCTGCGGATATTTTCGGACATATCCTCTAAGTACCATTCATTGACAAGTCCGTTGATTTGACGGGATTTTTTATTTCCTTTGTTAGCGGTGTCTGCATTATCAACAATGCTGATGAAGCGAATACCCCAAACAGGAAAAAGCCCATGTATATACTTTTCCACAAGTTCCAGCTCACGGGTAAAACGTGATTGTGTTTTGCAGAGGATAATATCAAATTTGTGCTGCTCCGCGTCCTTTAGCAGACGGTTAAACTCCGGGCGGCGTCGGTCAGCTCCCGTATAGTCGTCGTCGCTGTAAATATTGTAAAGTTCCCACCCCTGTTCCATAGAGTATTGCAGCAGCATTGACTTTTGATTTTGTATGCTGTTGCTGTCGTCTGTTTCAAATTGCTTGTTTCTATCTTCTTCGGATAAGCGGCAATAAATAGCTACTTTCATGTTCATATCTCCTTAGAGATAGAACAAGCCATTTCCCTATGTGATAATTATACCATAAGAGAAACAGCTTGTCATTACCGTTTTCCGGCTGTAAGTCCTTTGCTTTTTTCTAATCTATTGATAAGCTCAATCCACTTTTTTGTGAATTGATTTTTAGTCGTGTTCTCGCCGCTTTTGAAAACACTTCTGCAAATAGGTTTTTGAGTTTGTTGTTCTGCCATAAGATTAGCCCCCTTTCATAAACTGGCTAATACAACTTATGAATAGCGGCAAGTCCACTATTCTATAATCCGATCTGCCCTATGCTGTGCCGCCGTTATCTTGCGCCGCTTTCTTTTGGTCGCGGCAACAATTACCGGGTAAGGTAACAAGCCGCGTTCGTCAAAATCGCTGTCAAATTTCTTCGCCGTCATAAGCGCGTTCCTCCAAATAGCGTTTTAGCAGCTCAAAAGAGCTTGTCCTGCGATACTGTACTGTGCTTCTTGAAATGTTGAGGAGTTTTGCAATGTCGTTATCAGTCATGCCCTCGAAATAGTACAGCAGGACGGCGTTACGTTTTTCTTCCGGCAAAGTGCGGAGTGCTTCGGCTAACAGCTTCGGCGTAATTCTTTTACCTGCTACACAAATAGAATCATCCGTGTATTCTTTGACAAAATAGCGGTCAAAGGTGTAAAGCTGGCTTTCTTCCTGCTGGGACAGGCTCGATAACGTAACTGAACATCCATTAAGCCCCCATCGGAGATGGGGAGAACGGAGTAAGCAGTAGCGTTGCTTAGAGTACCAAATAAAAAACCTCTGCTGTATGATAGATAATGGTCTAGGCAACCAATAGCTTATTATGAAAATGAGCCATATGGCAATTTTGAGCATTGGCTAGAAGAGAAGATGAAAGAATAGGTCGGGTATCTTTTAGGGTGGAGACAGGTGGAAAATTACATAGACAGAAGGAAAGGCATGTGCAGCAGTAGCACACGCCTTTTTGTTTTTTAAATTTGGTTGAGAGGCGGAGGTCAAGTATTTTCTGCCACCTCACTGTCCAGCATAGCGAATATTTCAGCAGTTGAGCCAGTATATAAGGTTCTGCCGCCATTGTCTAATTCCTCCATAGCGGCAATAGTTTCAGCATTGGGAGTTTCCTCAGGGACTGCTGCACCCTGCAGATAAGTGACGATATAGTACATTTTGCTTTCCGGTATCTGGTCAATAAGGCTGTGGGCAAGTTCTCTGTAACTCATGGTGAATACTTCCTTTCAATGTAGTATGGACCTGTTAAACATAGCATATGCAATTTTATATATTCAGAGCAGATAGGTTGATATTGAACCCAGGATATATACTAACGGGAATATCATCAGAAAAGGTATAATTTGTGGCGCTGTTATTTTGGAAATTGTAGGCCATTACAAGGTTTCTTTCGTGGTCTACAATCCAGTATTCCCGAACCCCTGCGGTACGGTATTTAAAAAGTTTTGTGTAGTAATCCATTGAACGGTTGCTTGGTGATGCGATTTCAATTATCCAGTCCGGCGCACCGACACAGCCCTTATCATTTAGCTTGCTGGTATCGCATATGACGCTGATATCCGGTTCTACATAGTTTGTGTCGTTTTTATTTAGAAATACAGCAAATGGTGCAACGTAGCATCTGCATGAACCATTTTTTGACTTAATGTATTCCCGGATGGTTCCAAAAAGTTCACCTACAATGTCCTGGTGCTTTCTGGTTGGTGGCGCCATGTAGTATATCTGGCCGTCAATTAATTCCGCACGTTCTCCATCCGGCAAAGCATAAATATCATCAATGGTATAGAAATTATCCTGTGCTAATGCTGGCATAATAACACTTCCTTTCTTGAATTATTCAGGTTTTATGGTCGGGATTATTCAGCGGACTGCCGCCTTGCTTCATTTAAAAGTCTGGTGAGTACATCATTGCCATATGCAAGGCCGATATCAAGCTGGTACCGGAAATCATTAAGCAGCTTGCCAGTGTCGATCTGTTCAGCAGCTTCTTTGGTAAATGGCTTGCGTGGTTTCGGGTTGGTATTCCCGGATGCAGCGGTTTAGGATATTACTGGCTGATCTGGGATAGTCTGCTGTACGGTGGCTGATGCGGCAGCAGTGGATGAAAGAGCCTGGCTGTCGCGTTCCATGCGTTCATCAATAGCCTTTTTGATGTAGCCGTTTACTGGTTCGCCTGCGTTATCTGCAGCTGCTTTGATTTCCTCATATTTTTCTTTTTTGACATCCAGAGGAATACGCTTTAGTTTTTCCTTTGCATATTGAATATCATATTTCCTTTTGGCTTCATTAGTTGGCATATGTTCACTTCCTTTTAGCAAATTTTGGGAATATCTTTTCCAACATACAAGAAAAGTATAACACATTTTCAAGACTTCGTACACAGTAAAGTGGACTTATGTCAATACTTTGGACAAAAAAAGTCAAAAGACAATGCTGCTTTCCCTGGTTCTTCATCCTCCTTTTGCTAGGGGGCTATGTAACCAATCGCACTGTGTATTCTTTTTCGGTTATACCAGCCCTCTATACATTCGAAGATTGCTCTGCGGGCCTCCCTTGAATTTTGGAATTTTGACATATATGCCGAATAGTAACATCTGATGAATTTAATATGATCAGAGCAGTCCTATATGTCAAGTTAAGTTTTTTTCTCGTTTCGCTAAAGCGGCACGTCACAAGGCAGGTCGTTTTGCCTGGGGTTTTTACAATGTGCGGTCGGTGTTCTTTGGTCTGCTGTTCCACGTTGTTTTCTGACTTGCCTTAATGGTTGTTTTGACCTATATGATTTTGTGGGATTTCCGGGGAATTTTTTGTCTGTAAGATTTGGGTCATCTTCGTAATCTCCTGTTGGTTCGACAACATAGATTCTTTCTGTGCCTTCACTCTCTGTTGGTTCTGCTCCCCAAATTGCCGCGTCCAAAGTTCCTGCAAAATAAACATATTGGGAATTTCTATCATCATTATAGTTTTTTTTGCATTCCTGTAATTATTAAATCTCCTGCTTTTAAGTCTGCATTTGTTCCATGAAAAAAAGAACCTTGATTAAATACTATTTTTTCATTCATACTCTACACAACGCTTGACGGTTCTAGATTTAGCAACTTCTTCTTTTAGATGTCTCATTTCCAATTAAAGGCGGTTTTTCTGTGCGGTTAGGGTTCCGCGTCCTGCCGCGCATAGGAACGGAGGTCTATTCTCTGCGGGATATTCTGCTCTGCAAAGTCTCGCCGATTTGTCATTCAAAGGGGAAATTGGCAGGGGAAATTTCAAATATTGGTGTATCTGAAAGTTATGCATTAGATGTTTTGATTCAAGAGAAAAGGTTCGCTGCGGCTTAATTACATGGTGCAAGGTCCTGATGCCTGTCTGTAAAAGCTTCTGGTATATTTAGCAGTCATTAAACATATGAATTTGGCATGACTGATAATTATATTCATAAAATGAAAAAAGAATCTAATCTGTTCTGAAAGGAATATGAAAATGAATGATATTCAACATAGATTTTGTTGTAATTGCTGTTGCCGGGGACCTGCCGGTCCCAAAGGCGATCCTGGGCCGCAAGGGGAGCAGGGACCTCAGGGACCAGTGGGGCCTGGCGTTCAGCCGGCTTATTTTAATGCTGTAATGCAGGGAGGCTTCCAAGATGTCGCCCCGGAGGATGATGTCCGTTTTTTGCCGGTTAATCATGCAGCGATTTTATTACAGCGCATTGCTTAAATCTGTCTTGTATGGCATCAAGTGATATACAGGAAACTTCTGTTGTCTGAAAAACTGAATAAGCTGAGCAATACAGAAGTGAGGATTATCGAAAGCATCTTAGACGAATGAATCAATCTGTGTCATAAGGGTGAATAGTCCGATGGACTGCATTGTATTTAGTGTTATCTTATGTGCATGAAGCAGTAATCAATGCAGTCCTCTGAGACTATAAACATGAAATAAATGAATATCTTAAAATGCAACAATTTTTTGCACTGTATGTGAGACAGGATAGGTGCTGCTGTCATAGATCCCTCTTCTCCAGCCGGCATAATGTGCCTCTGGATCATAATAACGATCATTGATCCTGACCCATGCATGGCGTGTATATCCATCAGCCATCCTGTCTCTGGAGCCATGCACCCGGCCGCACACTACAAATGGATGATAACCGGCCTCTGCTGCTAGCGCAGCAAACGCACAAGCAAAACTATAACAATTTCCGGTATGAGACGACAGCATATCATAAGCGGTTTCTCTTTGCCAATCATCCGCATTCAGATCTGGATATTTTGATGAATAACGGAAACTGCCGCCGATCATATATGACCAGCATTCAGCAAGCTTCTGGCTTTTTGTCATATTTTCCTTTGTGATAGATGAAAATATCTTCATAGCTTTTATTTTTAATCTGGTATTTACATTATTTTTTGCGGCTCCGTTGCTGTCAAATGTAATTCCGCGAAAAGTCGTATTTTTTTTGACTTTTCCGGTCTTAGATGCAAAGTAAAGCTTTTGATCGACAACCTGCCAGCCGCTGGCTGCTTTACCATTTTTATCCGCACAACAAATCTGCTTTCCATCCGTAACGAGGCTTGTTTTTTTTGATTCAGCCAGCTGTCCATTATAATGGAATAGATAATATTCTCCGTCAATTTTTTTAAGGCCTGTGCTTGGTTCGCCGTTGTCCATTGAAAAATAATATTTTTTGTTCTTTATTTTTTGCCATCCGGTCAGCATCTTTCCGGTATCTTTAGAAAAGTAACGCAGTCCCATTTCTGTCTCCTGCCATCCGGTAAGCATTTCTCCTGTCTTTAGCGAAAAATAGTAGGTATTATCTTCAAACTCCAAACACCCAGTCGCCATCTGGCCTGAATCAGGCAGGAAAAAATAGGATTTACCATCAATGATCTGATGTCCGGTCAGCATCTGGCCCGAATCAGTCTCGAAAAAATAAGATTTTCCGTTAATGATTTGCCATCCGGCTGCCATCTGGCCCGAATCAGGCAGAAAATAGTAGGATTTTTTGTCGATAATCTGCCACTCTGTTGCCATCTGACCCGAATCAGGCAGGAAGTAGTAGTAATCATCGCCAATTTTCAGCCATTCAGTCAACATTCGGCCCGAATCAGGCAGAAAGAAATAAGATTCATTGTCAATGATTTGCCATCCAACAGCCATCTGGCCCGAATCAGGCAGGAAATAGTAGTAACTATTGTCTATTTTCAGCCATCCCGTCAAGAACTGGTCCGAATCAGGCGGGAGATAGCTTGCATACATTTCGGGCAATTCCGAAGCGCTAGTCGCATAAGATTTTATGCCTAAAACCATATATACCGCTGCAAGAATAACGAATATATACTTTACATTGTTTAGTTTCATATCGCTGCATTTCAGAATATTGTTTTTTTTCATCTTTTGATTATGATCCTCTCCATAATAATACTAATTTGTTTTACATTTTCCGATCAGGTATTATCGACTTATCTATAATTTTATAAATCTTCTGCCTTCTCCATAACAGCATATATATACTATTAAAATTTGTCAATGTTATAATGCAAGAATTGAATCAAAGATGGTACAGTTTGGCCCAGTACTTTGCATTAACTGCAAAGTACGTAAGAACGTGTGAATTATGATAAGTATGATGAAGAAAGCGGGGAGCCAGTGCTTCATAACTATATGGACTTTGATCATTTAAGAGTATCCGGTTCCCCGCTAAAGGCGAAATTTCAATGAGCCGGGTTCTGTTACAGTGAAGCCGAAGACTGAACGGTAACTCAAAGATAAAAAGCCGCCAATAAGTGAAGAAAGCTGCTTGGCAGGCCGTATTCTTTAGCACTGTCCAAGCAGCGGAAGATATTAAATTTTCTCAGTTTTGTCAAGCATGATCTGCTGTAACACGTTTTTCTTTTTTAATCTTATCATTGGCTCCTTCAACATTCATTCTGGAAAGAACAAGCATAATTAATACATCAAAAATGAATGGAAGCCACAGATACATAAACTGCATCATATTAAGGGCTGACTCCGGCTGCACTGCATTCGTACCGACATAGCCGCTGAACTCTAAAAGCCATCCGGCAAGTGCTGTTCCGATACCGCCGCCGATTTTAACTCCGAGCGAAGTGCAGGAGTACATCGTTCCGTCAACTCTCTTTCCCTGTGTCAGATAGGTGTACTCGGAGCAGGAAGCGATCACGGCATTCATGTCGCCCTGCCACGGCCCTTGTCCTAGTGCGGCAAGAGCTGTAAACGCCATCATCAAAGGAACATTCCCCATGTATCCGGCGACAACTACCAGTCCTCTGCCGATTACGGCAATGATGTATCCTCTTAAATTCAGTTTGTACATGCTTTTCCACCTGCCTACCAGTGCCGGTGTGAAGATCAGAGCTATGATAAGCGGAATATTTACTGCCCATGCAAATTGGCCAAAAAGGTTCTTATTTTTTAATACCCATGTCATGTAGTAAATACCTGCGCCGATCATGGCGCTGTACAGCTGCTGCAGAATATAGGCTAAGCAGATCATCAGATAGAA
>CANOET010000091.1 GCA_947564835.1 uncultured Eubacterium sp.
ATTCTGGAATAGGAGCCGGAAGCCAGGCCCTTTCCCCCTCATCCGGCGTCCGGTTCGCCACATCTCCCTGGCTGCCCAGTATCTTTCATAAAACAAAAAAAACGCAACACAATTTATATTGTGTCGCGTTTTTTATTTACACACTATATATCGGCCTCGTTCTCAAATACTTAATACATGATTTTAAATTTTTTTATTTGTGCGAACACACCCCAAAAAGCACAGACTTGTAATTCCGCCTGCTTGTGCCTATATTGTGTATGCAGCCGTTTTCCAGGCACGGCGCCCGCAGGTCCTGCCGGGAAGACATGGATATGAATACAAAGGATAAAAGGAGGTCTGACATGAATACGGCACAGCCAATCAAGGATTTACAGGAACTGGAACGGTTTAAACGTTATTATCTTGAGGTCCGGCCCAATATGCGCAATTATGTACTGCTGATTCTCGGCCTGAATACGGCTCTGCGTGTCTCTGACCTGCTGACCCTGCAGTGGCGGCAGGTTTATGATTTTACGGGCGGTGTGTTCCGCAGGCATATCTGCCTGGTGGAGCAAAAGACAGGAAAGCATTCGCAAATCTATCTCAATGCCAGCATTCAAAGTGCATTGGCTTCGTACAAAAAGGCGCTGGACAGCGAAAGGCCTGTCCAACCGGAGCAGTATCTGCTCCCAAGCTGTCACAATATCCCCATTTCAAGATCCCAGGCATGGCGGATTATCAAAGCCGCTGCCGAAAACTGCAATATTTCCGGTGTGATCAGCCCGCATTCCCTGCGTAAGACGTTCGGCTATCATGCCTGCAGGCAGGGTGTGCGCCCTGCACTGCTGATGGATGTGTTTAACCATTCTTCTTTTGAGGTGACAAGGCGGTATCTGGGTATTGAACAGGATGACCGCGACGAGGTATTCCGCAAGGTCTGCATCTGAGCAGAACCGAAAAACGCGACACAATATAAATTGTGTTGCATCACAGGCTACGATGGGAATCGCATATGGGATATGCAAAAACAAGGAGGTTTTTATGTTAAAGCTGACCTTAAAGGCCGGGGAATATCTGCTGATCGGAGACGGGATCAAGGTCGTATATACCGGCGGAAGCGGAAATAACGGGCATTTGCTCGTGGATGCTCCGAAGTCTATGAATATCGCAAGGAGCGGGGCATTGGAGAAATACGGGATGGCGCCGGGGCCGGGAAATGAAGTGCGGCATTATAAGGACAGGGATCTGTCGCCGCAGGCACAGGAAAAAATTAAGGCGATCCTGATGGAGGACCGGAAAAGGGCAAGAAAGGCGGAACGGGAGAACAGTTCCCCAAAAGCCTTCTCAGACCGTTTTTAAACAGATAATAATGCGGGGTAACCTAGGGCCTGCGCTTATTATATAGATAGGTCTTTGGACAAAGCCAAAGACACACATGCACGCAAACGGATTTGCGGCATTAAAGACAAGGAGGAAAATATTATGGCAATGGTAGTACAACACAATCTTACAGCAGTAAATGCGAATAGGCAGTTAGGCGTTACAACAGGCGCACAGGCAAAATCATCCGAGAAGTTATCTTCTGGTTACAGAATCAACCGTGCAGGCGATGATGCTGCAGGCCTTAAGATTTCTGAAAAAATGAGAAGTCAGGTTCGTGGTCTTGCAAAAGCTTCTTCCAACGCACAGGACGGCATTTCTTTGATCCAGACAGCAGAAGGCGCGTTAAATGAAGCGCACAGCATCTTACAGAGAATGAATGAGCTTGCTGTACAGGGCGCGAATGATACGAACGAAAGTATTGACCGTGACGCAATCAACCAGGAGCTGGATCAGCTGACACAGGAGCTGGACAGAATTTCTACAACTACCCAGTTCAATAAGCAGAATCTGTTAGACGGAACGTTTAAAGAGAAGAATCTTCAGGTTGGTGCAAATGCGCATCAAAAGATACAGATCACTATTGACAATATGGATGCAAAGTCTTTGGGATTAAAATCAATCACAAAAACAATCAGTAATGATAAACAGCTGGGAAATAAGCCTACCAAGGTTATTTATGAAGGACTGGCAGCAAGCTATAAGAGTGCATATGCATCGAAAGCATCCGCTCTTACTGCTGCTAAAGCATCTATTGGGAGAAAACTTACTGCAAGATATACAAAATCCTTGTATGTAAAACAATTCGACAAAGATACTGGCAGTGCTTTCTACGTAGGCTTGAATGATGGCAAACGTTATGGTACGGTAACGGCCGCTTTAACGGCTGACCGGAAAAATGCATTAACTGCAATGCATCAGGCATTGGCTGCAGACTTTGCAAAATATGTAGTAGTTACTGCAATGGAAGCAGGAAAAGCGCTTTCTGGTTATAAAGCATCCGGCCAGCAGGTATCTGTAGACAATTATGCAGTAGCAAATGATTCTCTTACAGCCATTCAGGATGCAATTAACAGAGTATCCACACAACGTTCTGCATTGGGTGCAATCCAAAACAGATTAGAACATACCGTTGCCAATCTTGACAACGTAGCTGAAAATACACAATCTGCAGAATCCAGAATCCGCGATACAGATATGGCTTCTGAGATGGTGGAATACAGCAAGAACAATATTCTGGCACAGGCTGGACAGTCTATGCTTGCACAGTCAAATCAGTCCACACAGGGCGTATTATCATTGCTGCAGTAATACAGAATATACTTGCCGGATTTATATGGAGCAGGGGTATGGGCAGCCATATCCCTGCTCTTTTGCTGGAAAAGACAGGAGATTTGAATATGAAATACAAGGCAAAACAGCTTTGGATTGTGATTGATACCATTTGCGGCGGATATTATATCTATAAAGATGAGAAAGTAATAGAAAAAGCAAAACAGGCAGCCAAACAGGTTCAGGAATACTGTGATTTTTTTCTGCACGGAAATCATTTCGGCATGAACGAAGAAGAGTATCGAGATTTGTGCAGTTATGTCATACATGTGCTCAAAGATTTTGTGGAAGCACTGGAACAGGAGGATACCGTGCTGATGTTGGATACCTTGGACTATGGCTTGCGAGAACTGGTAAACCTTTATCACGAAAAAGATGAGGCGGCAGTATGAAAGAAACAATACTAGAAAAAAACCTGGAAGCTATGGAACAATGGTATCCGGATTTTGCAGATCTGATCCGGAAGAAAAAATATCAGGAAGACAATACAAAAATATGGACAGAGCAGTCCCAGGATAAAGAAATAATTTTTCGTATCGAAACAAACGGAAAGAAGCTTTATTTAGGCGGAAAGCGAAATGCAAAAGACCCTATACAGATGTGGCAGGAACGGTTGGGAGAGATACATAAGTATGCCCCGGTGTTCTTATTTGGCATCGGTACCGGAGCATATTTAAAATCTATGATTCAAAATTCTCCAAAAGAAGCAAATATTATTCTATATGAACCATCTGTAACAATTTTTCTGACAGCGCTAAAAGAAATAGATTTATCAAAAGAAATCAGGAACAGGCCTATCGGATTTATCGTAGAAGGATTAAATGATACCGAATTTCTTCCAGTTGTGCAGGGTGTTCTGACTCTTGAGACATTGGAATATTTTATTTGTGAAGTTCATCCCAATTATAAAGCGGCGTTTTCAAAACAGCTATGGGACAAAATGAAGCAACTTATGAAGTATACAGAAAGATTCTTTGTGAATTTCAACACAAGAAGGCTGCTTCAAGGGCATGCCGCCCAAAATGTCCTATATAACCTGCCATATGTCGCGCAGGGCTATCATACCATGCAGCTTTCAAAGGTAATTCCGCATAAGGGCGCAGCTGTATTAATATCTGCAGGACCTTCGCTAAATAAAAATATAGAAGAATTAAAACGCGCTAAGAATCATTTATTTATGATAGCTGTGGATACAGCGGTAAAGCCACTGCTGAAACATGGAATTACCCCTGATGTATTTATTACGCTTGATGGAAGAAAACCACTAGAACTACTGAAAGGGGCAGAATGGCTACCAGTAGTATCCAATCCAGTAGCAAGATATGAATTACTTGATCAGCAAAAAGGGAAAAAAATTTTCTTTTTTGATGGCTATCAGCTTCCTTTGGATCTTTATGTGCAAAATGGAAAAGTGCTTCCTGGTGTAGCTGTTGGTGGTTCCGTAGCCTGTAGCGGATTTTCACTTTTATACAAAATGGGCTTTGAGACAGTGATTCTGGTTGGACAGGATCTAGCTTATACCAATAATAAATCCCATGCAGACGGAACGTTTCAAGAGACAATGCCAAAAGAAAATACAGATTTTATGATCAATGTAAAAGGAAATTATCAGGATACCGTTCCGACACTAACCAATTTAAAAATATATCTGGAGTGGTTCGTCGATTACATTAAGGGTGCAAAAGAAAGAGGAAATTTCCAGGTAATCAACGCTACAGAGGGAGGCGCATATATAGAAGGCACAGAGCTAATGACATTAAAAGATGCCCTCGATGAATATATTTGCGAAGAGATAGATTTTTCAGCCCTGATTGAAACCATGGAATCTGCATTTACAGAAAAAGAGAAAAAAAAATCATTTGAAAGTTTGAAAGACATTCCAAAACAGTTTTTGGAAATCAAAAAAATAGCGCAAAACCTGAAAAAGGAATATCAAAAAGTTGAATTAATAGAGAAAAGTGGATGCAGAAATAGCCAAAGTTATCAAAAAACAATCAAAAAGATTAAAAAACTAACAGATAAGTGTCATAGCTATTCTGGTTATCAGCTGATCGAAGAAACGCTGGGAACAGCAGAATATATTCTTCAGACAGAGTTTTTCTATGAGCAGGATGATGTTGAAGCAAAAGATCTTATTTTGCAAACAGCTGGCCAGGGAATTGCATACAGTGAAGTGTTGCAAGACTGTGCAATACTAATGCAGGAGCTGTCCTGCCAAATGTTAGAGCGAGCAAAAAATATATACGGAGGGAACCATGCTGAACAATAAAACGATTCTAATTACTGGAGGAACAGGTTCCTTCGGTAACGCATTTACGACATATATACTAGGGCATTATCATCCGAAAAAAATCATAATTTACTCCAGAGATGAATATAAGCAATTTTTAATGAGAGAAAAATTTCAAAATTTCAACTGTATTCTGCGCTTTTTTATCGGCGATGTACGGAACAAAGACAGGCTGTACCGAGCATTTGCCGATGTGGACTATGTGGTGCATGCAGCGGCATTAAAACAAGTGCCTGCTTGTGAATACAATCCCATGGAAGCGGTAAAGACAAATATAAACGGAGCGATGAATATCGTAGATGCGGCGCTGGACTGCGGTGTCAAGCGGGTGGTGGCGTTATCTACGGACAAAGCCGTTAATCCTATTAACCTATACGGCGGCACGAAGTTGGTGTCGGACAAGTTGTTTCTTGCAGCAAACGCATATGCAGGAGAAAAAGACGTGTGTTTCTCGATCGTCCGTTATGGAAATGTTGCAGGCAGTCGCGGCTCAGTGATTCCATTTTTTCAAAACATCGCAAACAGCGGAAAAAAGACTCTGCCGATTACTGATTACCGCATGACACGGTTCTGGATCAGTCTGGAGCAAGGAGTAGAACTGGTAATCAAAGCGTTGCGGGAAGCCCGTGGCGGGGAGACGTTTATTTCCAAAATTCCTTCTTTTAAGATTACAGATCTGGCACAAGCCATTCTACCAGGCTGCGACATGCCGGAGGTAGGCATTCGTGAAGGAGAAAAACTTCATGAAATTATGGTCACCCGCGAAGACTCTGCTATGACTTATGAATATGAGAAACATTTTATTGTCTATCCACATTACAGCTGGTGGAACAGCAAATGCATTCTGCCTGGTGGTAAGAAAGTTCCAGATGAATTTGAATACAGTTCTGGAACAAATACACAATGGCTGGATACAAAGCAATTAAAGCAGCTGTTGGCACAAGAACAGGCAAAACATTTTTAAAATGTCAATAAGGAGAGTTTACAATGAACTATCATACAGAACAGGAGAATTTCTGGAGCGGAAAATTTGGTGAAACCTACATCGAACGCAATAACAGCAAAAGACTGTTAGCTTCCAATATTGCTCTTTTCTCTTCGATATTAAAGCAGACAGAATCAATCAGAAATATCATTGAATTTGGATCCAATATCGGGTTGAACTTAAAAGCCATAAAAACACTGATACCGAATCTTTCCTGTGCTGCGATTGAAATCAATCATAAAGCAGCTACCGTATTGCGGGAAGATTCTTTTTTTGAGGAAGGCATGCAAGTATTTGAGGGTTCCATTTTAGAATATGAACCAGCACAGCTATATGATTTTGTTTTGATTAAAGGAGTGCTGATACATATACATCCAGAGGAACTAGAATGCATTTATGACAAATTATATCAATCTTCTGAACGGTATATTTGTATGTCAGAATATTATAATCCATCACCCGTAATGGTACGCTACCACGGAAATGATAATCGTTTATTTAAACGAGACTTTGCAGGGGAATTTATAGATCGTTATCCAGATGTAAAATTATTGGATTATGGATTTCGGTATCATAAAGACCCCAATTTCCCACAAGATGATATTACCTGGTTTCTAATGGAAAAAAGGAGAAACAGCGGTGAAAACAGAAACGAAAGCAACTAAAAGGCTGGCTGATCATAGCACAATAGCAATCATTACAGCCCGTGGCGGCAGCAAACGGATTCCGAGAAAAAATATAAAAAACTTCTGCGGCAAACCAATCATCGAATATTCAATTGCTGCAGCTCTTGCCTCCGGAATTTTTGATGAAGTCATGGTATCGACAGAAGATCAGGAAATTGCACAGATCTCTATAAAAAGCGGAGCAAAAGTCCCTTTTTTGCGAAGTGCAGCTACTGCCAATGATTACTCTACGACAGCGGAAGTATTGACAGAAGTTATTCAAAGTTATCTGAAAATAGGACGTTCTTTTGCGAGAGCCTGCTGTATTTACCCGACTGCCCCATTTGTGACACCCGAAAAACTGAGAGCAGCAATGGCTCTTCTACAAGAAGGACATACAGAAGTTGTTATTCCAGTAACCCCGTTTTCCTTTTCTCCTTTGCGGGCCATGATTATCAGGCAAAACAAACTGCAGTATTGCCACCCAGAATATGCAGACAGCCGTTCACAGGATCTAGAAATAATGTATCATGACTGTGGACAGTTTTATTGTTTTAAACCTGATGTCTTATTGCGAAAAAAACGTCTATTAACAGATTCTGTAAAAGCTCTGATTGTACCGGAACAAGAAGTGCAGGATATTGATACGCTGCAGGATTGGGAGATTGCAGAGATTAAGTATCAACGGTTGGTGATGCGGATGCAAAGGGAGAATGAGGGGAATTTGCAGTACGGAGGGGTATGGAATAATATAAAATGATTAGCCCTTAGAATATCTGACATTTAGAATATCTCATATTTAGCATAATTGGCATTTAGAATATTTGGCATCTAGAATATCTGGCATTTAGAATGATTTAAATTATAGAAAGGATACCTCATCCATGCAGGAACTACGTATTCACGGAAAACCCATAATCGGCGCAGACCACCCCGTCTATCTCATCGCAGAAATGTCTGCAAATCATACCGGAAGCCTGACACAAGCAAAAGAAATCATCCACGCCGCGAAAGAATCCGGCGCAGACTGTATCAAAATCCAGACCTATACACCGGATACCCTTACGATCGACTGCCAAAATCCGTATTTTCGTATAGAAAACGGTATCTGGGCCGGGGAAAGCCTGTACCGGCTGTATGGGAAGGCTTATACCCCATGGGAATGGCAGCCGCAGTTAAAGGAAGAAGCGCAAAAGGCCGGTATCGACTTTTTTTCTACGCCTTTTGACCGCACGGCAGTTGATTTTCTGGAAGAGCTTGGGGTGGAGTTTTATAAAATCGCTTCTTTTGAACTGGTAGACCTTCCGCTGCTTGCGTATGTGGCGTCGAAGGGCAAGCCTGTCATACTGTCAACGGGCATGGCTTCCTTGTGTGAAATTGCCGAAGCCGTGCAGACGGTATATGAGCAGGGCAACCGGCAGCTTGCTTTGCTGCGCTGTGCCAGCGCTTATCCGGCTGTCACAGATGAAATGAACCTTCGGACTATGCAGCATATGGCCGCTGTCTTCCAGCTTCCGGTCGGCCTTTCGGACCACTCTATGGGATCTGTGGCGGCAATAACTGCTGCAGCCCTGGGGGCAAAGGTTATTGAAAAGCACTTCTGCCTGAGCCGGGAAGCAGGCGGCGCGGATGCTTCTTTTTCCATGGAACCAAAGGAATTTGCGGCGATGGCGGCAGATATCCGCCAGGCAGAAAAAGCCGTCGGCTGCGTCCATTACGGCGCTGCCGGGCCGGAAGCGGAAAGCCTGAAGCTGCGGCGGTCTGTTTTTAGTGTGAAGGATATTAAAAAGGGGGATCAACTGTCGGAAGAAAATATACGGGTCATCCGGCCTGGATACGGGCTTGCGCCGAAGTATTATGCCCAGGCGCTGGGCCAGACGGCTTTGCGGGATATTCCGCGCGGTACACCGATACAATTTGAAATGATCGGGCATTTGTAAAAGAGGATTTGCCATGGAGTATTATTTGAAAACAGCCTGTTGGAAGGATCTGGATTTATTGTTTGCCTGGGCCAATGACCCTGCTGTCCGCAAAAATTCTTTTTCTTCCAAAGAAATTGTTTATGAAGAGCACAAAGTATGGTATCAAATGCTGCTTTCAGATCCGGATTGCAGACAGTATCTGTATATGCAGGATGATCTGCCGGTCGGACAGGCGCGGATTGTGTCAGCGGGGGACAATGCAGAGGTCAGCTACAGTATTTGCGCAGAAAAACGCGGGATGGGCCATGGAAAAAGACTTCTGCGCCTTCTGCAAAAACAAATAACCAAAGACTTCCCTCAGGTGAAATATCTGGTTGCAAAAGTTAAGGCGGATAATACGGCCTCTGGAAATGCCTTTTTAAGCGCCGGATATCAGAAGGATTATGAAGTATACCGGATGGATTGCCGGTAGCAGCATTGCACAGCAATCACATTTCAGAAAGGAGCAGCCTATGCTTTCAGAAAAAGAAATCATACCATACGGACATCAGACAATCGACGAAGCAGATATCCAGGCAGTCATCTCTGTCCTGCGTTCTGACTATCTCACAACCGGCCCGTCGGTCAGCCTGTTTGAGCAAAAAGTAGCCGCCTACACAGGCACCGGATATGCCGCGGCCGTGGCGAACGGCACAGCCGCCCTCCATACCGCCTGTCTGGCCGCAGGGATCGGGGAAGGCGACGAAGTCATTACGTCTCCGATGACCTTTGCCGCTTCTGCCAACTGTATCCTCTACTGCGGCGCCAGGCCGGTTTTTGCCGATATTGACCCGGATACTTATAATCTTTCCCCGGATCAAATCGAAAAAAAGATCACGCCGCGGACCAAAGCGGTGATCCCCGTACATTTTGCCGGACAGCCCTGTGACATGGACGCAATCGGGCAGATTGCAGAAACATACCATCTGACCGTAATCGAAGACGGCGCCCATGCCCTCGGCGCTTCCTGGCATGGGAAAAAAATCGGTTCTTTTTCCGCTATGACGACATTCAGCTTCCATCCGGTCAAGCCGATTACCACAGGCGAAGGAGGCATGGTCGTTACAAATGACGCGCAGCTGTATGAAAAGCTGCGGCTGTACCGCAGCCATGGGATTACCAGGGATGAATCGCAGATGGAAAAGACGGAAGGCGGCTGCAAGGACCGCGCAGAAGCCTGGTATTATGAACAGGTCGCACTTGGTTTTAACTACCGTATGACGGATATCCAGGCAGCGCTGGGCGTCAGCCAGATGGACAAGCTGGATCTGTTTCTGGAAAAAAGGCGGGATATCGCGGCGCGTTATGACGAAGCCTTCCAAGGCCATCCATGCATCGGCGTCCCGTACCTTGCGAAAGGGGCACAAAGCGGCTGGCATTTGTATGTGATCCGTATCCGCGGCGGCAGGCGCACAGAAGTATTCCGGCGCCTGCAGGAGGCCGGGATCGGCGTGAATGTCCATTATATCCCGGTGTACCGGCATCCTTATTATCAAGCGCACGGATACCGCGGGACAAGCTGCCCGCAAGCGGAAAAGCTGTATGAGGAAATGATCAGCCTGCCGATTTATCCGGGGCTTGGCACAAAGCAGCAGGAGTATGTAATAGAAAGAGTGCTGCAGGCCTGCGGCTGATCCCGGTGTCCCTGCAGCCTGCTATGATTTCATTCCAAATGCCTTTAATTCCCGGTGAAAGGCAGACCGCCGTGCATACATTTGTTTATAATCCAGCATTACTTGCTGCGCCGCCTGCGGATTCCCTTTGGACTGCGTCACCTCCCCAAGCGCCGCGACAAATGCTGCACATTCTTCATAGTAATTACGGCGGTTTGCCTCCATAATGCCGCGCACCCGTTTTTTAATCAGCTGTTCCACCCAGTACAAATATTTCTGCCAGTCCTCCTCCGTCAGGGAGACGGTTTCTTTCCATCTGCAGAAGCATTGCCAGAACAGCTCTTCATTGCTTCTTTCTGTTTTTTTCAGCAGTCCCTTTTCATAAGCTTCGGCCCTAAATTCCGCGCCTTCGGCAGCCATTTTGCACATCCTAAGGCACCCCTTCCCCTTCAGGTCCGTGCCTTGATACAACAACAGCAGATACAGGGCCAGCCCCTTTTTCATAAATGTATAGCTCCAGCCCAGCGCTTCTATCAGCAAATCTGTGGAAATCCAGGAGCTTTCTCCTCCCAAAAACAAAATCCACTGACGGATAAACGCTTCTGTTTCCGGCAGCGCGTTGGCACAATAGGCCGCATAGGCAGCATCTGTCATAAAGCCCTCAAAATCCAGTTCACTGATTCCACGGTCACTAAATTCATCCATCGTAACTACATCGTTGACACACTCGTAATATGCCCCTTTAACAGTCACTTCTAAATCAACCAGCAGAACGGCTATTTCCGATGCAGCCTTGTAATTTTCAGCTTCTAAAAGGGTATGGATCAGCCGGCAGGCATCTTCAATGGCGTTTATAGCCCCGTATGGGTCATCGAATGCATAATCCGTTTCATCCGCGTCATACCAGTCTTCATCCCAGTCATCTTTGTCGTCGTAATCTTCCATGATCGTGCTGTCCAGATACCATTTCCCTTGTTCAATATTTTTTAATTTTTCTTTACAATTTACAATCGCATCAGACAGGTCCATTTCTTCTTCCGCACTGCCAGGCTCGTCTTTCCCGCTGTTCTTTAACCTTGCTAAAAACAGGTCCCGTTCTTCTTCCGGCAGCCTTCTTGCCAGATCATGGATCCATTGCAACAGCTGTTCTTTGGTCAATCTGTCCGCCGCCTGGTCTGTTTCTTTTAAAAATTCCAGAAGCTTCATAAACCATTTCCCCCTTCTTCGTCTTTTGTACCTTCCCAAACTGCCCCTTTCGGATCCGTACCTTCCCAAACTGCTCCCTTCGGATCCGTACCTTCCCAAACTGCCCCTTTCGGATCCGTACCGTCTTCCAGCCCCTCGTAAAACCGCTGCACCTCCTGCGACACCCGAAGGTCCTGTTTTTTAATTGCCTTCTCCAAATGCAGCCGGTCCGCGCCCGGCACCCGGGACAGCGCCACATACAGCTGTCCCACGTCAAAGCAATACGGATCCAGGTTCACACTGTCATACGTCTGCCCCTGGGACTTATGGATCGTAACGGCAAACGCCACCCGCAGCGGCAGCTGTGTAAATTTCCCTGTCACAACCTGTTTTAAAGACGGCACACCCGTTTTTTCATCTGCGACTACCTGATATTCGATATCTTCCCACGTATACGGCCCGACTTCCACGGTGCCTCCATGGTCGAATTTTACCATAACAGAATTTTTTTTCAGCTTTTCCACAATCCCCAGCGACCCGTTGCGGTAATCCCCTCCTGGATCATTTAACAGGCTCATCACCCTTGCGCCCTCGCACAGCACAAGCGACTGCTTCGTCGGAAGCGAATCTTTAAAATTCTCGTTGCTCCCTTCATAGGTCTTTTTTTCCGTATGCAGCCCGGCCATCTGCTGTTCGTTCCTCTGATCGACAAGCCTGTTCAGTGCGGACATATAAATGCCCGGCTGCTCTTCCTTTGATGTATTCCCGTTAAACCAGCTGATCGCGCTTTCGTCGCCTGCGCGGATTTTATTCAGGTGGTCCAAAAACAGCGCGTCTCCTTTCTGGCGCATCACCTGCCTTAAAACCACCGGCGTAAAATGCATCTGCGCCCAGCCAGGCGCCAGAAACGCATATCCGGAGGAAATATTGCCGATCTGCTCCTTCCAGCCTTCTTCCAGCACCTCGCGGTCTTTTGCAACAACCGGCGGCAGCTGGCTGAAATCACCGACTACAATCACCTGCTTGTGCTTTTGGGACAGCTGCTCTGCTTTTTGTATATACCGGCACAAATAGTCAAACAGATCAAATCTGCACATACTGACCTCATCAATCACAATCACATCCGCGGCCTTTACCGTATTCTTAATCCCCCGCAGCGGCTGGCCTGGCAGAAACGGCTGGGGCTTGATCTTAAAAACACTATGAATCGTAGCGCCGCCGATCTGGAGCGCCGCAATTCCGGTCGGCGCGCATACAAGGACGTTTTTTCCCTGCATCCGGTCCAAAAACACATTCAGCAAAAAGGACTTCCCGGTACCCGCCTCTCCGGTCAGAAAGACATTTCCGCCTGCCAGCAGCACCTGAAAAGCCTTCTTTTGCTCTTCGTTCAGATGCTCATAGGAAGCAGCCTGCTGTCTGTGCGGCTCTGCTGTATTCTTGCAGCCCGAAGCGCTCCCGGCTTTTGCATCGCTGCCGCCTGTATGCGTTTTTTTTCCTTCCTTCTTTCCCGTTCCGCTTCCGCCCAGCCAGCTTTTCGCCTCGGCTTCCGTTGCAAAGCTCTTAAATTCACAGCCCGGATATCCGTTTACCTGGTCCTCACATTCCTCCCAACTGTAAAACAGACCCGTTTTTCTTCCGGCGCGGACTGCATAAAATTTCTTTTTTGACATTTCTTCCTTTTCCTCTAGTGAAGCATTCCTGCACGATATACATATTCCTCTAGGGAAGTACTGCTACACGATATACATATTCTCTAGTGAAGTATTCCTACACGATATACATACAATAGGATGCCATTCTATATATTCTACAATTATAATATTCTAAACTGGATGAGCCAGATAGGAATACCCTTGACATGGTGTTGCGATTTTTATTGGCGGTGCGGACGCCGGGTGAGGGGGAAATGGACTGGCTTCCTGCTCCTATTCCAGAATGTTAAGAATCCCTAGGCATTCTGCATTTACACAATGGCACCGTCCGGGCGCGCCGCCTAGTTCGCCCTGGCTAAACGCCAGAAGCTAAAGGCGTCGCTGGGCTCCGCCCCTGGTTTAACGAGCAGAATGCCAAGGGCTTCTAAACATTCCTCCAACGTCGCCGGAAGCCAGTCCATTCCCCCCCCCCCCCTCACCCGGCTGGTTTTCATCGGCTTTACATGAAATGCAAATCCATTTCCTCCTCACCTGGCTGGTTTTCGATCGCTTTACATAAAACGTATACTCAAGTGTTTGGAAGCTTGCCAATAACCAGACACTGCGGGCGGTGGCCAGGGGACGCGC
>CANOET010000092.1 GCA_947564835.1 uncultured Eubacterium sp.
GCTAAAAGCGCCCCTTTAACGTCCTTCCAAGGTGTGTCTCCCGGCGGATCCCCTGCCCACAGCCCGCAGAGTCGTCCGGTTAGCCACATCCCCTGCCCACACCCCGCAGAGTCGTCCAGTTAGCCACATCCACTTCCCGGTTGAGAAACGTTACCGTTTATGTTAATATATAGGAAGCTTTCACCCACAAAACGAAAGGAGAATATATGATCGAGTTAACAGGCCGCTACAACAGCGCCAAAATATTCACTGACACTGCAGACGAAACCTCTCTTTCCCAGGTCCTTCTGCTTCTGAACCAGGAATTTGCCGCCGGCAGCCGGATTCGGATGATGCCGGATATCCATGCGGGAGCCGGATGCACGATCGGGACGACGATGACGGTTACGGACAAAATTGTACCGAATCTGGTCGGCGTTGATATCGGCTGCGGCATGGAAACAGCTGTGGTCAGGGAGAAGCATCTGGAACTGCAGAAGCTGGACAAGCTGATTTATGAAAAAATCCCGTCTGGATTCCAAATCCGTGAAAAGACGCATCCGTACTTTGAGGAATTGGATCTGGAACAATTATACTGCAGCAGCCGTGTCAACCTTGCAAGGGCGGAAAAAAGCCTTGGCACGCTGGGCGGCGGGAACCATTTTATTGAAGTGGACAAGGATGATGAGGGGAATCTTTATCTGGTGGTACATTCCGGAAGCCGCCATCTGGGAGTGGAGGTAGCGGGGTATTATCAGGAAGAAGGGTACCGTGCGTTGAACGGCACAGCGAAAAAGGATATTGAAAAACTGATCGCGGATCTAAAGGCACAGGGACGGGACAAGGAGATCCAAAAGCGGATCGAAGCATTGAAGGGAACGGTGCGGACGGATATTCCGAAAACACTGGCCTATGTGTCCGGGGAGCTGTTTGACCAGTATATCCATGATATGAAAATTGTTCAGCAGTATGCGCAGCTGAACCGCAAGGCGATGGTGGATGTAATTTTGAAAGGGATGAAACTGCATGTAACAGAACAGTTTACAACAATTCATAACTATATCGATACAGATGCCATGATTTTGCGCAAAGGCGCTGTTTCCGCAAAAAAAGGCGAAAAGCTGCTGATTCCGATTAATATGCGCGATGGTTCGCTTGTGTGTATCGGGAAAGGCAACGACGACTGGAACCAGTCAGCGCCGCACGGCGCCGGAAGGCTGATGAGCCGGGCAATGGCAAAGCAGTCGTTTACGGTATCTGCCTTTCAAAAGCAGATGGAAGGCATTTATTCTACGTCTGTCAATAAAGAAACGCTGGATGAATGTCCGATGGCTTATAAAGGGATGGATGATATTATAAAAAATATTACAGATACAGCGGAAATTTTAAAAATCATCCGTCCGATTTACAATTTCAAAGCTGGGGAAGAGGACGGCAAAGTGCCAAAATACAAGAGAAAATAAAAAACGCAAACCAAATCTGAAGATGGAAGTTGTATATTGAAAAACGGGAGGAAAAAACATGAGAAAACTTTACCAGAACCTGCTGTGCATCCTGCTGGCAATATCGCTGCTCTTAGCAGGGTGTTCTATATCGGTCAAAGATATATCATCGGACAAGACACAGGGAAATACCGGCCAGGAGGCGCCGCAAGGCCCGGAGGATGCAGCAGACCCGGATACCCCATATATCACCCTGAATGACAACGTACCTAAGTTTGCCAAAGATGAGATTACGACAGAGTCATTTGAATATTATTCAGAGCTGGACAGCCTCGGCAGATGCGGAGAAGCGCTTGCCTGCGTCGGGACAGATCTGATGCCGACAGAAAAACGCGGCAGTATCAGCAGAGTCAAGCCAACCGGATGGCACAGCACAAGGTATGACTTTGTGGAAGGGAAAAATCTGTTCAACCGCTGTCATTTGATTGCATACCAGCTGTCCGGCGAAAACGCAAATGAAAAAAACCTGATCACAGGAACCAGGTATATGAATGTCACAGGAATGCTTCCGTTTGAAGAGCAGGTCGGGGATTATGTACGTGAAACCGGCAATCACGTGATGTACCGCGTGACGCCGGTTTTTGAGGGGGACAATCTGATTGCGGACGGTGTTAAGATGGAAGCGCTGTCAGTAGAGGACAACGGCAAAGGCGTTTCATACAACGTTTATGTCTACAATATCCAGCCAGGCGTGGAAATCGATTATGCGACCGGCGAAAGCAGGCAGGCCCCATCCGGCGGCGGAGCAGCAGAGGATACGGACGGTGCGTCCTATGTGCTGAATACGAATACGAAGAAGTTCCATCTGCCGTCCTGCGGCAGTGCGCAGAATATGCGGGAGGAAAACAGAAAAGATTTTACCGGAGACAGGGAGACATTGATCCAGGACGGTTATCAGCCGTGCGGGTCCTGTCATCCATAAAGGAGAGATGGGCTGACGAAATAGGAGGGGGGATGGGGGCCCGGACGTGACCGGGTCAGCGGAAAGGAGCTGCGGCCCGGCGGCATAGGATTGGGCGGACTGGGGCATCCCCTGCCCGCCGCCCGCAGAGTCGTCCGCGCATCCCTCTCCCCCGCCAGCCACATCTCTTCCTCCTGCTCACCAACTAAAACACTCCAAAATCCCGCATGAATCCCCCCCCCAATAATCGATCAGTCCTCCCAAAATTCCAAAAAAGCAGTTTATTTCAAAAAATACTGGGATAAAATTCCAAAAGTATGCTATACTATTTCCTATCGCCACCGAAATATATAACAGTAAAATTTTGAATGTTAAGTACACACATAAAACAAATCACAGGAGGAAACGAACTTGAAATTATCAGATCTCACCGCATATGAAATAATAGAAGAAAAAGAGCTGCCTGACATCCGCTCCAGCGGCTGCCTTCTGCGCCATAAAAAAAGCGGCGCCAAAATCACCGTAATCTCTAATGATGACGAAAACAAAGTCTTTTATATCGGCTTTCGCACTCCTGCCGAAGACAGTACAGGTGTTCCGCATATTATCGAGCATTCGGTGTTGTGCGGTTCCGACGAATTTCCGGTGAAGGACCCGTTTGTAGAACTGGTCAAAGGTTCTCTGAATACATTTTTAAACGCGATGACCTACCCGGACAAAACAGTGTATCCGGTAGCGAGCTGCAACGACAAGGATTTTCAGAACCTGATGCATGTCTATCTCGATGCGGTGCTGCATCCGGATATTTATAAACATAAAGAAATTTTTCAGCAGGAAGGCTGGCATTATGAGCTGGAATCGGAAGATGATACGCTGACCTTGAACGGTGTTGTTTATAATGAGATGAAAGGGGCGTTTTCATCGCCGGAGGATGTGCTGGAGCGTGTGACGCTGAATGCGCTGTTCCCGGATACGACTTATGCCAATGAATCCGGCGGGGACCCGGCGTGTATTCCGGATCTGACGTATGAGGATTTTTTGAATTTCCACCGCAGGTATTACCATCCATGCAATTCGTATATCTACCTGTATGGGGATATGGATGCGGCGCAAAAGCTGGACTGGATGGACCGGGCGTATTTGTCCCATTATGAAAAGATCAGCCTGGATTCCGGTATCCGTCTGCAGCAGCCGTTTGAAAAGCCGCAGGAGGTCAGCAAAAAATACTCGATCGCAAGCTCGGAAAGTGAAACGGACCATACGTACTTGTCTTACAGCACCGTGATCGGGACAACGCTGGATCCGCAGCTGTCACTGGCGTTTGAAATCCTGGACTATGCGCTGTTAAGTGCCCCGGGGGCTCCGCTGCGGCAGGCGCTTTTGGACGCGAAGATCGGCAAAGATATTATCGGGGGCTTTGACAGCTCGACGTATCAGACTGTGTTTACAATTACGGCTAAAAATTCGAATGCGTCGGAAAAACAGAGGTTTGTGCAGGTAATCGAATCGACCCTGCAAAAACTGGCAAAGGACGGGTTGAACCACAAGGCGTTGCTGGCCGGGATTAACAGCAGTGAGTTTAAGTTCCGGGAAGCGGATTTCGGCAATTACCCGAAAGGGCTGATTTATGGACTGCAGTGCCTGGACAGCTGGCTGTATGATGAAAAACAGCCGTTTGTCTATCTGGAAGTGCTGGACGTGTTCCGTGAACTGAAAAAGAAGGTTACACAGGGATATTTCGAGCAATTGATCCGCACCTGTTTTTTGGATAATACACATAAGTCGGTCGTAGTTGTGGAACCGGAGAAAGGGCTGAATGAAAAGACCGAACAGGCGCTGGCCGAAAAGCTGGCGGCCTATAAAGCTTCCCTGAGCAAGGAAGAAACCGCGCAGCTGATCGCGGACACGGCCCATTTAAAAGCATACCAGCAGGAACCATCTTCCAAAGAAGATCTGGAAAAAATACCGATGCTGGCGCGCAGTGATATGAAACAGGAAGCAGCGCTGCTCATCAATGAAGAAAAGTCAGTTGCAGGCATCCCGGTCATCCACCATAACCTTTATTCCAATGGGATTAACTATATCCATCTGTTTTTTGACCTTTCGGATATCAAGGAGGAGTGGATCCCATACCTTGGGATTTTAAAAGCGGTGCTTGGGGATATGGATACGCAGGATTATACGTACGAAGATCTGGCCAATGAGATCAACCTGCATACCGGCGGCTTTTCCGTAAATATCCTGGCATCTGCAAATATGGCAGACCGCAGCCTGGTCAAAAAATATGAAGTCGGCATCAAGGCGCTGTATCCAGAGACAGGGACAGCGATGCACCTGTTGGAAAGCATCCTCTGCCGGACCAGGCTGGATGATGACAAACGCCTGTACGAAGTGCTGGCACAGGCAAAATCAAGGCTGGAAATGCAGTTTATGCAGGCCGGGCATTCCGTATCCGCACTGCGCGCCATGTCCTATTTTTCACAAGCGGGACGTTACAGCGACCTTTCTGGAGGAATCGGGCTGTACCGCGTAGTCGCCGAAGCAGAGCGTGACTTCGCGAATCAAAAAGAAAAAATAAAGGAAATATTAAAACAGCTGTTTTGCACAATCTTCCGTCCAAAAAACCTGATCGTCAGCCTGACAGGCGACGCACAAGGGTACGCGGCGCTGGAACCAGAGCTTACGGCATTCCAGGCAGCATTGTTTACAGAAGACGTGCAAAAAGAACCCGTGCAGCTTCTATGCGAAAAGAAAAACGAAGGCTTCAAAAACGCGGCACAGGTGCAGTACGTATCCAGGGCCGGGAACTTTAAAGACCATGGCTTTGCATATACCGGGGCGCTGCGGATACTAAGAGTCATCTTAAATTACGACTACCTGTGGCTGAACATCCGCGTCAAAGGCGGCGCTTATGGCTGCATGAGCGGTTTCGGAAGAAACGGGGACGCATACTTTTCCACCTTCCGCGACCCAAACCTGCGCAAATCGAATGAAGTATTTGAGGGCATGCCGGAATATCTGAAACATTTCCATGCAGACGAAAGAGATATGACCAAATACGTGATCGGCACGATCAGCAGCATGGATACACCGTTAAACCCATCCGCAAAAGGCATGCGTTCCATGATGGCTTACCTGACCCATGTGACACTGGAAGATTACCAGAAAGAACGCGATGAAGTGCTCGCAGCCGGAGAGGATGAAATCCGGGCGCTGGAACCGCTGGTTGCGGCGGTGCTGGCGGATGGAAATATTTGTGTGATTGGCAATGAGGGTGTATTGGAAAAGGATGCGGAGTTGTTTTTAAGGCTGGAGGATTTATTTTAGCGGACAGTAACTGAGTTTTGGGGAGCGGCGGGCGGCGGGGGGGGGTGGGTGGCTGTGCGGACGCCGGAGGAGGGGGAAATGGGCTGGCTTGCGGCTCCTATTCCAGAATGTTAAGAATCCCTAGGCATTCTGCATTTACACAGTGGCACCGGCCGGGCGCGCCGCCTAGTTCGCCCTGGCTAAACGCCAGAAGCTAAAGGCGCCGCTGGGCTCCGCCCCTACTTTATAGAGCAGAATGCCAAGGGCTTCTAAACATTCCTCCAACGTCGCCGCAAGCCAGCCCATTTCCCCCTCCTCCGGCTGGTTTTCACTGGCTTTACGTAAGCGTTTGCGGACGTTGTAGGAGAACAGATTGTTTACTCTGTCAGCCTGATAAAGAAGGTCAAAGTAACGGTTATCCTGCTGTACACCAGAACGTTTGAAACATGGCATATTGAATTTCACAAAGCAACGGTCACTTTGTCAGCCTGATAAAGAAGATTAAAGTAACGGCCACTCTGCTGTACACCAGAACGTTTGAAACATGGCATACGGAATATCAGTTTGTATCCGCCTAACTAAAGAAGATTATGGCGGCGGACAGTCTGTGCCCGCTCCGCAAAGAAAATCAAAGCAACAGTCACTTTGCTGTACATCAAACGTCCGCATGACAACAGTCACTCTGCTGTACACCAAACGTCCGCATGACAACAGTCACCCTGCTGTACATCAAACGTCCGCATGACAACAGTCACCCTGCTGTACACCAAAACGTCCGCATGACAACAGTCACCCTGCTGTACACCAAAACGTCCGCATGAAGCTGTAAAGCCTGAGAAAACCAGCCGGAGGAGGGGGCGGGGGACTGGCTTGCAGCGACGTTGGAGGAATGTTTAGAAGCCCTTAGCATTCTGCTCAACAACATAGGGGCGGAGCCCAGCGGCGCCTTTAGCTTCTGGCGTTTAGCCAGGGCGAACTAGGCGGCGCGCCCGGCCGGTGCCACTGTGTAAACGCAGAATGCTTAGGGATTCTTAACATTCTGGAATAGGAGCCGCAAGCCAGTCCCCCGCCCCCTCCTCCGGCGTCCGCATCCTCACCCCCAGCCCTCCCACAAACTATAAATAAAGAAAGGAACATTATGGATAACATCACAACCTTTAAGTCAGGATTCGTAACAATCATCGGCAGGCCCAACGTAGGAAAGTCCACACTCATGAACCAGATTATCGGGCAGAAAATCGCCATCACATCCAAAAAGCCGCAGACCACGCGCAACCGCATCCAGACCGTTTACACCGATATGGACCGCGGGCAGATTGTGTTTTTGGATACACCCGGAATCCATAAGGCAAAAAATAAGCTTGGCGAATATATGGTAAATGTCGCCGAACATACGCTGCAGGATGTCGACGTTATTTTATGGCTGGTGGAACCGTCTGATTTTATCGGGGCAGGGGAGCAGCACATCGCCAAGATCCTGCAGAAGGCAAAGCTGCCGGTCATTCTTGTGATTAATAAGATCGATACCGTAGCGAAAAAGGAAGAGCTGCTGCATTTTATAGATACGTACCGCAAAATCTATGACTTTGATGAAATTATCCCGGCATCTGCTTTGCACGGCGATAACGTAGCGGATGTGATCGAGATGATTTTCCGGTATCTGCCGTACGGGCCGATGTTTTATGAGGAAGATACGGTAACGGATCAGCCGCAGCGGCAGATTGTGGCGGAGATTGTGCGGGAAAAGGCGCTGCATGCCCTTGATGAGGAAGTGCCGCACGGCATCGCGGTTACGGTCGACCGGATGAAGAAGCGGAAAGGCAAAGACCTGATGGATATTGAAGCGACGATTGTCTGCGAACGGGAGTCGCATAAAGGGATTATTATCGGAAAAAGCGGCGCTATGCTGAAAAAAATCGGTTCGAACGCACGCTTTGAAATCGAAAAAATGCTGGAGCAGAAGGTGAACCTGCGCCTGTGGGTTAAGGTGCGCAAAAACTGGCGGGACAGCGACCTGATGCTGAAAAATTTCGGGTATCAGGAGCAGAAATAACGAAAAACTGCCAGATTTTATCTCGTATCAAATGTCAGATTATGCAGAACCTATGTAAGATCAATGAGGTTGCTTGGAAAGCAGGGGTATGCATATGACAAGAGACAGCTGGAAAGACTTTGCCTTAAGCGGCAGGGTCAGCGATTACTTAAAATACCGGGAACAGGAAGAGCGCCGCAGCCGCCAGACCGCCGCTGCGGCATGGATAGGTGGTGCTTCGGATGGGACAGACAATTACGCTGACGGGCATGGTGTTGTCAGCAATGCCTGTCGGTGATTATGACAAAAGAATATTGATCCTGACAAGGGAAAGAGGGAAGATCGCAGCCTTTGTACGCGGCGCCAGACGGCCGAACAGTGTATTTCTGGCTGCGGCCAACCCGTTTGCTTTCGGGCAGTTTGAGGTGTTTGAGGGCAAAAGCTCTTATAATGTGGCGAAAGTGAATATTTCCAGTTATTTCAGGGAGCTGGCTGAAGATCTTGACGCGGTATCGTACGGATTTTATTTTTTGGAAATGGCGGCTTATTATACGCAGGAAAATATGGACGGCACTGATTTTTTGAATCTTTTGTATATGACGTTAAAGGCGCTGCTGAAAACGTCGCTGGACAACCGTCTGGTCCGCAGGATTTATGAGCTGCGCGTGCTGGTGCTGCATGGGGAATATCCGGATGTATTTGCTTGTGCGAAGTGCGGAAGAAAAGACAGCCTGCATTATTTTTCCATCCAGCGCCGGGGAACCCTCTGCCCGTCCTGCCTGAAAGGGGAGCGCGCCGTGCCGGTGGACGCATCTTTATTGTATGCGCTCCAGTATATGATAACGGCTCCTTTGGAGAAGCTGTATACGTTTACGCTGGCTGCGCCGGTGTTTGTAAAGCTGGACGGGATTGTGGAGGGGTACATACAGCAGTATCAGGAGCATACGTTTCAGTCGGCCCAAATGCTGCGGATCTGCGGACGGACGTAAACTTCGGCGCACATTTTAAAAAATGATTGAAATCGGGCAAAAGGTCTAGTATAATAGGGCGGCAAAGGCAAATGAAAATTTTACCTGCATAGAACAACAGAGGAGGCAATAGCTATGAAACGGAAGCTGTATGCAACGCTTGGCATTCTTGCCGCAGCCAGCATAACCACGGCATGTGGGGCTTCATTTGAAGCTGATGAAAGTACGGTTTACATTACAAAACAGGGAAACGTGATCGGCGCGGATATCGAAGATTTTAACGAGGACTACTACGATGAAGAGGAATTAAAAGCGTACATTACGGAATCCATCGAAAGTTATGTGGAATCAAACGGAAACGGCAGTCTGGAGATGGACAGGTTTGAGACAAAATCATCAGAAGAAGACGGCGTTACGGCACAGCTATATTTAAATTATGCGACATATATCGACTATGCGCTGTTTAATGATGTCACCCTGTTTGCCGGAACCGTGGAGCAGGCACAGCAGGAAGGGTATCCGTTTGACCAGGACTTTGTAAAAGTCGAAGACGGCGCCCCTGCAGGCAGCATGGATGTACAGGAGCTGCTGTCGGAGGAAGAAGTCCGGGTTGTGGTAATCGGCGAAGAGACAGCCGTGCGTGTCGACGGAGAGATTGTAGGCGTATCGGACGGCAATGCAGAGGTTACTGGCAAAAATACCGTGAAAGCGCATTATGACGTTGAGGATGCACAGGCACAGCCGGCATATATTTTGTATCAATAGATAGATGGAGGATCAAAGCAATGGAAAAATCAATGGAAAAGATTGTCGCGCTTGCAAAAGCCAGAGGGTTTGTATATCCAGGTTCCGAGATTTACGGCGGCCTGGCGAATACCTGGGATTACGGCAATCTTGGCGTAGAGCTGAAAAATAATGTCAAAAAAGCATGGTGGCAGAAATTCGTGCAGGAGAATCCGTACAACGTCGGCGTGGACTGCGCGATTTTAATGAATCCGCAGACCTGGGTCGCATCCGGGCATCTCGGCGGCTTTTCGGATCCGCTGATGGACTGCAGGGAATGCCATGAGCGTTTCCGCGCGGATAAGATCATCGAAGACTTTGCGGCGGAACACGGGATAACGCTGGAAGACAGCGTGGACGGCTGGTCCAATGAAGCGATGGTCAGCTTTATCGAAGAACACAAGGTAGCCTGCCCAAGCTGCGGCAAGCATAATTTTACGGATATCCGCCAGTTTAATCTGATGTTCAAGACATTCCAGGGTGTCACCGAGGATGCGAAAAATACCGTTTACCTGCGGCCGGAAACGGCACAGGGCATTTTTGTCAATTTTAAAAATGTGCAGCGTACCTCCCGCAAAAAAATCCCGTTCGGTATTGCCCAGATCGGAAAATCGTTCCGCAACGAGATCACACCCGGCAATTTTACGTTCCGTACCAGGGAATTTGAGCAGATGGAGCTGGAATTTTTCTGCGAGCCAGGCACAGACCTGGAGTGGTTTTCTTATTGGAGGACTTTCTGCCGCGACTGGCTGCTTAGCCTTGGCATGAAGGAGGAGGAGCTGCGTTTCAGGGATCACGACCCGGCAGAGCTGGCATTTTACAGCAAAGCGACCACGGACTTTGAGTTCCTGTTCCCATTTGGCTGGGGCGAGCTGTGGGGCATTGCGGACCGCACGGATTATGACCTGACGCAGCACCAGAATACATCCGGGCAGGATCTGTCCTATTTTGACGATACGAAAAACGAAAAATACGTGCCGTACGTCATTGAGCCGTCGCTCGGCGCGGACCGCGTGGTGCTTGCGTTTTTATGCGCGGCCTATGATGAGGAAAATATCGGCACTGAAGAAAAGCCGGATATGCGTACCGTCCTCCATTTCCATCCGGCGCTTGCACCGGTCAAAATCGGCGTCCTGCCGCTTTCCAAAAAGCTCAATGAAGGCGCGGAGCAGGTATTTGCACAGCTGTCTAAAAAATACAACTGCGAATTTGACGACCGCGGCAATATCGGCAAAAGATACCGCCGCCAGGATGAGATCGGCACGCCGTTTTGCGTGACTTATGACTTTGATTCGCAGGAGGACCATGCGGTTACCGTGCGCTTCCGCGATTCCATGGAACAGGAGCGCGTGGAGATTGCGCAGCTGGAAGCTTATTTTGCGGATAAATTTGATTTTTAAATTTTGAAAAAAGTGGTTGCTTCAGTGGAAAAATATGTTAAAATAGATATGTGCGCATCAAAAAGCGCAAACAAAGTGAACAATGTGAATCGTTATCGGACAACCCTGTCTGTAGAAAATTCACAAAAAAATAACTAACCAAAGTATTATTTAGGAGGAATCAGCAAATGGCAAACAAATGGGTATATTTGTTCAGCGAAGGCAAAGCAGACATGCGTGAGCTGCTTGGCGGCAAAGGCGCGAACCTGGCAGAAATGACGAACTTAGGGCTCCCGGTTCCGCAGGGTTTTACCATCACAACCGAAGCTTGTACGCAGTATTATGAAGACGGCCGTGAGATTAACGATGAGATCCAGGGCCAGATCAATGAGTATATTGTAAAGATGGAAGAGATAACGGGCAAGAAATTCGGCGACAAGGAAAACCCTCTGCTTGTATCTGTACGTTCCGGTGCAAGAGCTTCCATGCCTGGTATGATGGACACCATCTTAAATCTGGGCTTAAACGAAACCGTAGTGGAAGTAATCGCTGAGAAATCCGGCAACGCACGCTGGGCATGGGACTGCTACCGCAGATTTATCCAGATGTATTCTGACGTTGTTATGGAAGTGGGCAAGAAATATTTTGAACAGCTCATCGACGCAATGAAAGAGAAAAAAGGCGTTACTTATGACGTAGACTTAACAGCCGATGACTTAAAGGAATTAGCTTCCCAATTCAAGGCTGAATACAAAGCGAAAATCGGCTCCGACTTCCCGGATGACCCGAAGGAACAGTTAATGGGCGCCATCAAAGCCGTATTCCGTTCCTGGGACAACCCTCGTGCAAATGTATACCGCCGCGACAACGATATCCCGTATTCCTGGGGTACAGCTGTAAACGTGCAGTCCATGGCATTCGGTAATATGGGCGACGACTGCGGCACCGGCGTTGCATTCACCCGTGACCCTGCAACAGGCGAAAGAAAACTGATGGGTGAATTTCTTGTAAACGCACAGGGCGAAGACGTAGTTGCCGGTGTACGTACACCAATGCCGATCGCAAAAATGGAACAGGAATTCCCGGAAGCATTCAAACAGTTCACCGAAGTATGCAAGACTCTGGAAGACCATTACAGAGACATGCAGGATATGGAATTTACCGTTGAAAATAAAAAACTCTACATGCTGCAGACCAGAAACGGCAAAAGGACCGCACAGGCTGCCTTAAAGATTGCCTGCGACCTCGTAGACGAAGGCATGCGTTCCGAAGAAGAAGCAGTTGCAATGATCGACCCGCGTAACCTGGATACGCTGCTGCACCCGCAGTTCGACGCTGCCGCAATAAAAGCAGCTACCCCGGTAGGCAAGGGCCTTGGCGCATCTCCAGGCGCAGCATGCGGCAAGATCGTATTCTCCGCAGAAGACGCTGAAGCATGGCATGACAGAGGCGAAAAAGTCGTATTAGTACGTCTGGAAACCTCTCCTGAAGACATCACAGGCATGAAAGCAGCACAGGGCATCTTAACCGTCCGCGGCGGTATGACCTCTCATGCAGCCGTAGTTGCACGCGGCATGGGCACCTGCTGTGTATCCGGATGCGGCGATATCGCAATGGATGAAGAAAACAAGAAATTCACACTTGCCGGCAAAGAATACCACGAAGGAGACTACATTTCCATCGACGGATCCACAGGCAACATTTACGACGGCGAAATCCAGACCGTTGACGCTACAATCGCCGGCGAATTTGGCAGAATTATGGATTGGGCAGACAAATACAGAAGATTAAAAGTACGCACCAATGCAGACACACCGGCAGACGCAAAGAAAGCACGCGAACTGGGCGCAGAAGGCATCGGCCTTTGCCGTACCGAGCACATGTTCTTTGAAGAAGACAGGATCGCGGCATTCCGTGAAATGATCTGTGCAGACACAGTAGAAGAAAGAGAAGCAGCGCTTGACAAGATCCTTCCGTACCAGCAGGGCGACTTTGAAAAATTATACGAAGCCCTGGAAGGCTGCCCGGTAACGATCCGTTTCCTGGATCCGCCTCTCCACGAGTTCGTACCGACTGAAGAAGAAGACATTGAAAAGCTTGCAAAAGCTCAGAACAAAACCGTAGAAGAGATCAAGACACTGATCGATTCCCTGCACGAATTTAACCCGATGATGGGCCACCGCGGCTGCCGTCTTGCAGTAACCTATCCGGAAATCGCAAAGATGCAGACCAAAGCAGTCATCCGTGCAGCCATCAACGTACAGAAAGCACACGCTGACTGGAACGTAAAACCGGAAATCATGATTCCGTTAATCTGTGATATCAAAGAATTAAAGAACGTTAAGAAAGTCGTTGTAGAAACCGCAGACGCAGAAATCGCAGCTGCAGGCGTAAAATTAGAATACGAAGTAGGCACCATGATCGAGATCCCAAGAGCAGCCCTGACAGCCGACGAGATCGCAACAGAAGCTGACTTCTTCTGCTTCGGCACCAACGACCTGACACAGATGACCTTCGGCTTCTCCCGCGACGACTCCGGCAAGTTCCTGGATGCATATTACGATGCTAAGATTTTTGAAAACGATCCATTTGCAAAACTGGATCAGACCGGCGTCGGCAAGCTGATGGAAACAGCAATTAAGCTTGGCAAACCAGTGAACAGCAAGCTGCATGTAGGCATCTGCGGCGAACACGGCGGAGATCCTTCTTCGGTTGAGTTCTGCCATAAGATTGGGCTGGATTATGT
>CANOET010000093.1 GCA_947564835.1 uncultured Eubacterium sp.
ATGCAGAATACCTAGGGATTCTTAACATTCTGGAATAGGAGCCGGAAACCAGGCCATTTCCCCCTCATCCGGCGTCCGCACAGCCAATAAACAACAGTCACAAAAAAATAAAAAACAGAATCACTTAGAATGAAGGAGAAAGGGAAAATATTTCAGAATGTTACATAATCTTCATGTAAAAAACCTGGCTCTGATTGAAGAAGCCGAGGTAGATTTTTCCGAAGGGTTGAACATCCTATCTGGGGAGACTGGCGCCGGAAAATCGATTATTATCGGTTCCATCGGGGCAGCTATCGGGGAAAAGGTATCCAGGGATATGATCCGCAAAGATGCAGATTATGCGCTGATCGAACTGATTTTTTCCGTGGATGATACGGTACGCCGCAAGCTGGAAGCGATGGATATCCCGATGGAGGATGACCAGGTCATTTTAACGCGCAGGATTTCCAGCGGCCGCCCGGTTGCCAAGATCAATTCGGAGAGTGTCCCTGCGGCAAAGCTTAAGGAAGCGGCATCGTTGTTAATCGATATCCATGGGCAGCACGAACACCAGTCTTTGCTGAATCAGAAAAACCATCTGCAGATTCTGGATGCTTATGCCAGGAAAGAATATAAAGGGCTGAAAGAAGAGCTGGCTGAAGCATACCATGCTTATACCAGTATCCGCAGCGAATTAAATGAGGCGTCTTTAGATACGGAACAGCGGACGCGGGAATTGTCGTTTTTACAGTATGAAGCAGAAGAAATCGAGGCGGCAGCGCTGACCGAAGGGGAAGACGAAGAATTGGAAAAACAGTACCGCCGCTTTGCAAACGGAAAAAAAATGATGGGCAGCATCGGGCAGGTGTATGAGCTGACATCTGAAAACGGCGCCGCGCAGATGACCGGGCATGCCGTGCTGGAAATCTCTAAAATCAGCTCCTATGATGAAAAAGCAGAGCAGCTGGAGGCACAGTTAGTTGAGATTGACGACCTGCTGAATGATTTTAATAGAGAACTGGCAGGGTTTATGGATGATATGGATTTTGACGAAGAGCAGTTTTATGAGATTGAAAAGCGCCTGGATCTGATCAACGGCCTAAAGGCCAAATATGGCGGCACGATCGGGCATATTTTGTCGGAATATGAAAAAAAGCTTGCCCGTATTGAAAAATTAAGTGATTATGATGCATATTTATCCGGGCTTTCGCAAAAACTAGAACAAAAGGAAGCTGCACTGGAATCGCTTTGCCAGAAAGTATCCGGTATCCGCCAAAAAGAAGCGGTCCGGTTAACAAAAAAAATAAAGGCCGCCCTGATTGACCTGAATTTTTTAGATGTGCAGTTTGAGCTGCAGCTGACGAGAAAAAAGGAATATACCGTATCCGGCTATGACGAGGCAGAGTTTTTAATTTCCACCAATCCCGGGGAACCGCTCCGTTCGCTGACGAAAGTAGCATCCGGCGGTGAGCTGTCCAGAATTATGCTTGCGATCAAAGCGGTGCTGGCAGACTGCGATGAGATCGGGACGCTGATTTTTGATGAGATCGACACCGGTATTAGCGGACGCACCGCGCAGATGGTATCGGAAAAGATGAATGTCATTTCCAAAGACCACCAGATTATCTGCATCACGCATCTGCCTCAAATCGCAGCTATGGCGGACGCGCATTTTCTGATTCAAAAGCAGGCAAAGAAAAACCATACGGAGACAACGATACGCAAGCTAAGCGCAGAAGAAAGCGTAGACGAACTTGGCAGAATGCTGGGCGGCGTTAAGATTACCGACACGGTATTAAAAAGTGCAAAAGAAATGAAGGATCTGGCAATCGCCACAAAAAATTCCCAGAGTGAAACAGACAGATAAAGACATACTAAAGTAGCGTGTAAAAGAACCGCTGTCCGCACAGGTATCGAACCGACTGCCTGTGCAGACAGCTTCAAACGGTCGTCAGAAACAGTCCGAAGGCCATTGACGGATGGGTTACAGTTCACACCTGTCCAAAAAGCAGGACAGCTGCGAACTGTAACGGCATCCAGCCCATGGAAAGTTCGCCTTCGGCGAAGGGCTGGATGCTTGGCAAGCCACATTCTTTGGACTTGTCCAAGCAGCAAGTGCTTGCAGGTGTGAACAGTAACACGGATAGTTTCTGATGTAAAAATGAATATAAAATAAACGAATACACAGGAAAAGGGATGTCTGATATGTTGCAAAGATTATGGATTCAGTTTCAAAGAAAAAGAAATACAGCCGGCTGTCTGGGGATTTTTGCCGGCGTCATATTTGCCTATGCGTTATTAATGCATTCCATACCGGATAAAATGTACGTGGAACAGGGAAAAGACCCGGACTGCTCGTTTGGCGTACCCGTCACGGGGACGGTCGTAAAAAGTACACAGGTATTTGCAAACGGGCAGGTAACCGGCGGCAGCGCCATCCATATCACACCCGCAAGGCAGGAAGCTGCCGGACAAAAAGGGACATACCAGGTACTCTGCAAGCTGTTCGGCACCATACCGCTCAAACGCATTGACGTACAGGAAGTCAGCAAAAAAGAACTGATTGCGGCAGGAACCAATATCGGAATCTATGTCAAAAACGAACAAATCATGATCATCGGCACAGGCGAAGTGACAGACGAATCCGGCAGCAGAAGCGAACCAGCCAGAAACGTCGTCCGCAGCGGCGATTACATCCTGGCCGTCGACGGAGAAGAAATCACATCCAAGGCGCAGCTTGTAGAAAAGATTTCGTTCTGCGAAGGAAAGAAAATCCGTCTGCGCCTGCTGCGCGGAAAGGAAGAGATCGAAGTCTCCATCCAGCCGGTGCGCTCCAGGGAAGGCATATACCAGATCGGCGTCTGGGTACGCGATGATATAGCAGGTGTCGGTACATTGACCTACATTACAGAAGATCAAAAATACGGCGCGCTTGGCCACGGCGTAACAGATGCGGATGTCGGCAGCCTGATCGATCTTGGCAAAGGCTCGATCTATGAAACAACCATCCTGGAAATCCGCAAGGGCCAGCGGGGCCAGCCGGGAGAAATGTCCGGGATGATTAATTATAATGAAGAATATAAGCTAGGCACCGTGGAAGAAAATACAATGGTCGGCATTTACGGTACGATTACAGCAATGCCGGAGGAATTAAAAGGGGTGGATGCGGTTCCGGTCACATATAAAGAAGGGATCAAAAAGGGAAAAGCGCAGATTGTAAGCTCCGTAGAAGGAAAACGCCGGGCCTATGAGATCCGGATCGAACATACGGATTTTCACAGTGAAGGGAACAACAAAGGTATCCAGTTCCAGGTTACGGACGAACGGCTGTTAAAGGATACCGGGGGGATTGTGCAGGGGATGTCAGGCTCACCCATAGTCCAAAATGGACATATCATAGGTGCGGTGACGCATGTGTTTATATCGGATTCTACGCAGGGGTATGGGATCTTTATAGAAAATATGCTGGAGCATTGAGGGGAATAAGATAAAATGAAAAAAGCGTTTCTGTCCGTAATGGGTGGGAACGCTTTTTGTTGGACAGTAACAATAAAATTGAGCATTCGTATGTTGTTGCTTTTCGCTGAATATGATATGATAATAGATGTCAAAGGTAACGCAGTAATTTTGCAGACAATGAAGCTCTGGTTATATGTAAATAAGATTGTCTGTCTTCGTGGATGGAGGAAGATTAGTGGAAAGAGTTTTTATATCAAATCTAAAGATCGTACATGTCAGGCATTTAAAAAATATATCGATTCCGCTTTCAAATGAAAGGCCAAAGCATCTGATACTTACAGGAAAAAATGGGAGCGGAAAAACAAGTGTTTTAGAAGCTTTGTCTAATTATTTAAACTATTTAGTAACAGTAAACACTTACGAAGATGTGCCGATTGGTTCACTGGTATGGACAACAGACTTGGAGGATGACGAAACCAGGGAGGGAGTGGCGGTAAAGTTTAATCAGGCACAGAGTATGTTGGAGGATATGGTAAAAAAGGGAAAGTTTATCCTGGCTTACTATGGAGATAAGCGTGCCTTTCAGGCAGAAAAACCGGAGCACATTGAAAAAGTAAAATTACAAGAACAATACAAAATAACCGATGCGCCGGGAAAATTGTTTATAAAATATTTATTGGATCTGAAAGTAACGGAAGCTTTGGCAAGGAATAACGGAAACATTGAAAAAGCGGATGGGATTAGGGCATGGTTCGAAAAATTTGAGTTGTTGCTGCAAAGAATATTTCATGATTTTTCCTTAAGATTGATTTTTGATGAAGATACTTTTTCGTTTTTTATACAGGAGGATGGCCGGGATGTCTTTGATTTTTATTCGTTGTCCAGCGGATTTGCTTCTGCTTTAGATATTATATTGGATTTGATGCTTCGGATGGAGGCGCATACAAATAGAACATTTGATTTTGACATGCAGGGAGTTGTGCTAATTGATGAACTTGAAACACATTTGCATATCGAATTGCAAAGATCCATTATGGACCTGTTAACGACGGTTTTCCCCAATATACAATTTATTATTTCCACACACTCACCGTATGTATTAAATGCGGTTGAAAATTGTGTTGTTTATGATCTGGATAAGAAGATTTGTATGGAAGATTTGTTCAGATATCCGGCGGAAGGAATTGTAGAAGGGTATTTTGAGTCTGAGTCTTATTCAAACCAGCTTTTAGAGAAAGTAAAAAGATATGAGGTTTTGGCCTATATAGATGAGCCGACAGAGGAAGAACGAGTGGAACGGGCAAAATTAAGAATGGATTTAAAACAGTTGTCAGGAGATTTGGCGAAGGAAGCAAAAGAGGCATTTGAAGATATTGAGCAAAACAGGAGGGAACATGGTCAAATTTAGCCGGAATGATACAGATAAGGCAAGGGCTGCAGTCAGGTCTTTATGTAAGGCGAAAGCTTCAAATACGACTTACAACACGCCGGAAGTAAACGCAGCACTTGTTGAAATTGTTGACTTGAAATATGACTGGAACAATCTCTTTTGGAGCTGCGCACATTGCAATAATTTGAAGAATGCCGGATATGAACCAATATTGGATTGTTCTCAGGTAGATGTGGATATGAAAGTGGCTTTTCGTAAAAAAGGATATTTTGGCACAGACGAAACTTATGAATTTGTTGCCTTAGAAAACAGTATCGAAGTAAAAAATACAGTTGAACTTTTGTACGCGTCGTATTATGGAAATACTCCGCAGAAAAAATTAGAAGCGGCAAATATTCGGCGCGCTTTAAGACGCAGTTTTTCAGATTTTAAAAATATGATCCGGAATATGAAGAAGCTGAGGAGTATGATAAAGAAGACCTTAGATGTTTGATACGCGCAGAAATAAGCACAAGATCATCTTTTACCGCGTTTAAGAGGTGGCTTTTATGGGATCATAAAGACAGGTATGGAGAAGTGCTGCAATTTTGCGGGCTTTCAGTACCAAAAGTCTCACTATAGCACAGCGTATCACGCAGGGCATGAAGATGACATAACCCCTTCGTATGGCGTGGATCATATAATCTCTCAAATGCGGCCACACAGCCGGTAAGCTTGTCCATGGCATGAGGTTCTTTCAAGTACACCGTAAAATAAATAACTGGTTATTTTGCGGTGTACTAGTATATAAAAAAGCCGCCCTGCAACTTCAAGGCGGCCTTGGGCATTTTCTTTCGGCAAGCGCCACAAAGGGCGGACTGCCTACCCCGGTTTGAGGTTACTGCATAACCCCTACTGGAAACTCCGCATAGCAAGGCTTTCCGGTAAGCTACTATGCTTCAACGCTTAAACAGGCACTCGCCGTTGCCTGTCTTATGGTATTATTATATGTATAGATAAGAAATATGTCAATATATTTGCGGCTATAATTTTTTACAGCCCTATTTGGGTGTCCACAACAAGCAAAGCGAGTACACTGCCAGGTGTCGATGCGGAGACCGGAATATTACAGAAAATGATGTCATGGATATGGGGCTGCCAATATATCATGCGGACGGTGTGGTTTCAGAAACTGGAAAGTACCTTGGAGATGGAGCACATATAGTTTATGTCAATGGTGCATATCGAAAAAATATGAAAAAAAGTGTTGTCCCTAGCTTGACACATACCTGTCAGGGAGTCCGATTGTCCAGAACGGGCATATCATTGGTGCGGTGACGCATGTGTTTATTTCGGATTCTACGCAGGGGTATGGGATTTTTATTGAGAACATGCTGGAGCATTAAATATAGTGTAATTCAGTGTAAAGTTACATTTAAAACAGGCGAACGCTTCTGTCCGTTGGATAGGAGCGTTTAGCGTATATTTTTTAACTTTACAAGCAATAGCAAAAAAGTTAGAATAATTAAGGAAAGGGGGAAGTAATCATGTTTTTACAGTATATTGTAAGCAACTTTAAATCAATCGGGCATCCGATTGAGTTTAGTATGCTTCCTGTTCAAACAACGAAGGATGAACGTTTCCTTAAGTCTATTCCAACGAAAAACGGAAATTGGGAGGTGCTTTGCAGAGGCGGTTTTTTTTGGACCCAATGCTTCTGGAAAATCTTCTTTTATCGAATCGATTGCATTTGCACGTGATTTTATTGTTGATGGTCAAAAAAGCGGGCAGGGGATCAGAATTGATCAATTCAGAGGAGGATTTGAGGAGTTAAAAGGAATCTCTATATTTCAGTTTGTTTTTTATTTGGATAAGAAAATTTATGAAAATGGTTTTTCACTGGATCGATTTCAAGTCCATGAAGAATGGCTGATGCGAATGACAAAAACAGGTTTTGTACCGTTGTTTACCCGTGTAACAGATTCTTCAGGGAAAACTGTAATTGACATTGAATCAAGGTTTGCACGAAAAGATTCAAAAGAGAGAAGATTGGCTGAGATTTTAAAAATAAGTATGCAGAAAAATCAGAAAAATCAATTATTTTTATATAAAATGCATGATAATGGAATTAAGAAAGCAGAGAAAATTGTTGATTGGTTCAAAAGACTTCAGATAATTTTTCCAGAATCCAAAGTGAAAGCTTTGCCTATTCGTATGAAAACGGATAGTGAATTGAGGACCTATATTGGTGATATGCTTCGAAAAATGGATACGGGTGTATTCGGCATTTCTGTGGCAAGTGAAGAAATAGACTTCCATGATTTTGCGGAAAATCTGAATGTTCCACAGGAAATTATTGATGAAATTGAAGATATTAGAAATGGAATTGTAAATTTTGCGGGCAAGTATTTTATCTTTGTTGAGGACGAGAAAAAGCGAACAGTACTTATCCAGCTTAAGTTCGCACATGAATTGAATGGCAAGTCTGTTCAGTTTGATATAGATGAAGAATCAGATGGCACTCAGCAATTGCTTGACCTGCTTCCTATGTTGTTTGCAATGAGAGAAGATGATCATGCTATTTATTTTGTAGATGAGATTGACCGCAGCCTTCATACAAAACTTTCTCAATATTTATTAAATGAATTTATTATTTGTTGTGAAAAGACCTATAATCAGATTGTTTTTACAGCACATGATGTAAATCTTATAAATATGAATGATTTTAGGCAAGAAGAAATTTGGTTTATTGAGAAGAATCATTTGGGAGAGTCATGTTTGCGGCCATTATCTGATTTTAATTTACAAGAAGGACAGGATACGTTGAAAGCTTATTTAAGCGGAAGATTTGGAGCTGTTCCAATGATAAGGGGGGATTTTTGATGCCGCTCATAACAAGTCGAAAATTAGTAAAGATTTATATGATGGTATGTAGTAGGTGTATTTTGAAGGGGAAGAAGGTGACATTCTATGACTGTAGCTTTCCTGCTTATGACAAGTAATTTGTTGCTGCAGGCAACAATTCAATGTGCTGTATTTGAGGGAAGAGACAGGGATGTATTTATCGATCGGAGAGAGGAAGAACGAATGGAACAGGCAAAAATGAGAAATGCCTGGGTATGGGATTGATTATATGTATTTTTTTATGGCGCAGCGTCTTTTTATACCGTAAAAGACGCTGTTTGTGCTGGAGCCCTTTTGTATATTCCGGATTTTGGTAAAATAGAAGAAGCTGGACGCGCGAAAGGCGATTCCAGCAGCATTCCGGATTTTCAGGTGTGTGCGGCGCCGCCGCTGCTGCCATGTTCTGAAAGCCGGAACGATTCATCTATTTTTTAAAGGAGGAGCAGCGCATGAAACAGTTCTCAATGCAAAGGACATTCAAGATTCTGTTTGCAATGGCCTTGCTGGTGACATCTTTGTGTATCCCGGATGTATCAGCCAATGCCGCGGCAGCAAAGAGCATTCAGCTTAAGATGGATGCAAAGAATGTCACAAAAAAGACCTTCAGCATGGCAGCTGGCACAACCAAACAATTAAAGGTTACCGTAAAGCCAGCGTCATCTAAGAAGGCGGTTACTTATGCATCCAAAAACAGCAAGATCGTTTCCGTAACGAAAAAGGGGAAACTGACTGCGAAAAAAGCCGGAACGGCCCAGATCATCGTTAAGGTTACCAGCAAGGATGGAACCAGCAAGAAAACCTGGGTAAAAATTAAGGTGTCTGGTCAGACGAGTATCAGCCTTAAGATCGGCGCAAAGAATGTCACAAAAAAGACATTTAAGATGACAACGGGTGCAGCCAAACAGTTAAAGGTTACCGTAAAACCAGCGTCATTCAAAAAGACAGTCACTTACGGGTCCAAAAACAGCAAGATCGTTTCCGTAACGAAAAAAGGAAAACTGACTGCGAAAAAAGCCGGGACTACCCAGATCAATGTTAAGGTTACCAGCAAGAATGGAACCAGCAAGAAAACCTGGGTGAAAATCAAAGTATCCGATAAGAAAACGGAAACGCCGGATACACCAGACGTACCGGAAACGCCGGATACACCAGATGTACCAAAAACGCCGGATACACCAGATGTACCGGAAACGCCGAATACATCAGGCGGGTCAGGTTCGCCGGGATACACAGGGGGAGGGTCAACGGGATACTGGCCGTCTTACCCATCGGGCGGCTCAAACACCCAGGATACGGACACAACGATCAATACGCAGGAAAAGCTGCTGGCAGCGCTTAGAAAGCAGCCGTCAGAGGTGGTTTTCCAAACAGATAAGGTGTGCAACGTTGTAATACCGGAAGGGACTTACAAGAATACGGTTTTAATCGTAGATGCCCCGAACGCAACGATTGCGAACGCGGCAGTTTATGAGAAAATCGTGATAAAAGCAATTGATTCGCATACGTGGATCGAAAAAGCGGTCGGCAATTTCATCGATGTAGTTGCCAAAAAATCACACGTGAAGATTGAAGAAGGCGCCCAGGCGGATATCCAGGTAAACGAGGGTGCCGAAGAGGTGGAACTTGAGAACAACGGAACAGTCGGCAAGCTTGCTTTATCTGCAAAGGCAACCGTTTCGATCAGCGGAAACAACGAGAAGCGCATCCCGCTGGAAGTTGATGAAAAAGGGAAAGATGCAACTGTAAATACAAGTGTCCCGCTGGATGTTACGGCGTCGGCAACCATTGTACTGCAGCTTCACAGCGGAGCAGAAATAACCAGCACCATTACGGTTTCTAATGCAGGCGCAATGCCAACGATTGTAGCTGCGCTTGTAGGCTATCTGCAGGTTACCAATCAGCAGACAGGAAGGCCGGAAGACGTTCTGGTTACCATGCCGTCGGCAGGCGACAAAGGCTTTGAAACAACGCCGTCAAAAGAACTTGGTTCCATTACAGGCGATGTAAAAAGCATCACAGCCGGCACTGACGAAGGCAAGGAAGTAAACCCGGTGGCAGGGGCAGAAGTGCATGTCATCCCATATGAACGCGGGGTGTTGGAATCTGACCTTGAGGCGGCAATCCGGGCGGCGGAAGAGAACAACAAGTGTTATATGCAAAAAACCTCCGCGGAAGGCAAATATACGGTTGAAAATATCCCTTATGGCAATTATGTGATCATTGTGAAAGCGGATGGCCTGCAGAATTATTTTTATACCATTGTATTGGACACGGCATCGAAAATCATTGATACGATTACAATGGTTGGCCAGACGGACGGTACAGGAAGCGTGAAAGGCGTCATCAAGGATGCATTTACCGGAGAGCCGGTTACGGAAACACTGAAATTGTATTTGCGCAAAGGGGCAGGTACCGTAGCAGGCGAGGCAATCCGGGAAACAGAAACAGGCAGCGGCGGTGAATACAGTTTTCAGGATCTGCCGGCAGGCGTCTATACGATACGGGTCGTTGATGAAAGGCCAAGTGTGGAAGGCGCGGAGAATTATATCAACGTTACATTTAATATTGTAGTTCTGGCAAATACGACCATGTCGCAGGATATGACCATCACAAAAGCAATCAAGGACGACCAGATCCGGTTTGTGCTGCGTTGGGGAAAAGAATCTTATGAGGTATCAAGGGATCTGGATTCCCACCTGGTTGGGCCGAATGCGTCAGGGGACGGCCTTTTCCATACTTATTTTTCCAATAAGTCTTATTGTGAGGGTGATAATAAGTATGCAGACCTGGATGTCGATAACATGAGCTGGGAAGGGCCGGAAACAACGACCGTTTACCAGAAAACGGACGGGGTATATCATTTTTATGTCTATGATTATTCAGAACAGTATAGCATAGATAACAAAAAACTTGCCATGTCCGAGGCGAAAGTAGATATTTATCTGGGAGGGCGCCTGCTTACGACCTATCATGTGCCGGATGGAACAGGGACCTTATGGGATGTATGCACATATGATACCGCTTCCAACACCCTTACGCCGATGAACCGGATATTCCAATACCCTTACAATAATTCCAGCAGTATTGGTTCGGCCGATGCGATGAAAGCAAGCCTGGACCAGCTGGTTTCTACGTATGGCGGAAACAATGCGGCAGCTTATTTTGGGGAGGAAGCCGCGGGGAAAGTGCTTGAAAAAATCGAGGAAGCAACGCCGCAGCCATCCGATGGTTTCAGTGAAATTTTGCTGTGCTTTAACGTTCTCAACCAGTATATAAATGAGCTGATGGATAGTACGATGATTGCAAATATCAGCTTCCCAGGCAGGAAGGATTGTACCATAGACCGTTATATCACTCCTGGCTGTTCAAAGATTTTGCTGTCCGGCGATGCACAAACCCTTCCGGATGATATGCAATTCCAGTTCTACAGAGAAAACACGACTTATGAATGGAAAGACCTTGATGCGGAAGAACAGAGCCGGTACCTGAAAAAGCTGATCGTGACAAACAGCGATACAAAGGTCCGGGAAACTTATTATATCACATATGAGAAATATGTTCCGGATTTCACCTTGTATCAGATCACGGCGGACAATAACGGCAAATTCAGCTGGAGCAATCTCGAACTCCCGGATGCGGACGGCGTGGCCCAAAGTGTTCTGACCGTTACCGGGCAGGCGCTGGAACTGAAAAATCCGAGATTCGCTTTCTACAGTTCCGATATACAGAGCACTTATGAAGAGCTGCCGGATGATCCGGAATACACAGGTAAGCTGACAGCAACCTACGGCAGTGAGTATAAAAGAGTATATTACATTATATACGGATCTTCACTGGAGCCGACGGATGTAACAGACATAAATAATGAGATCAATGGATGGTATGTAGAATCGAAAACGGACGGCGGCAAGACGATCAACTGCATTCATATCTACGGGACAGAGAGTAAATTAACAACCGGCGCGGCGCTTTCTTTCAATTATTCGGATGAGATTACAAGCTCATACGAGGAATTGGACGGCCAGGACGGTTATGCTGGCAAGTTTACGGTTCAATGGAATACGGTTACAAAAGAATATTACGCGCAGTATGACGTGGGGATTCCTGAAATTCTCTTATGGGGCGTTTCGGAAGACGGAAACATCATAAGCTCGATCTCTGTGGAGACAGGCACAGACGGACAGAAGATTTACCACGTCAAAGGTTCTAAGCCGGAGCTTGGGGCGGACGTGTCATTAAGCAATGTAACGTTCCAGTTCCATATCGCTATTGACAGGGATGCTGTGAGTGTAAGACGTGCGGATTCCCAGGATTCTCCTTGGGATTATCAATTAAAGATCACTTATAAGGGGCAGGAGCAGACGATTTATATGAAATATACACAGCAAAGTAAATAAACGCTCTTAACCAGCGATCTTCCACCGCAAAGCAGCCGGAAACGGTTTTGCGCGGATCTGAAAAACACTGCGCAGGGATGCGCAGTGTTTTTATACTGAAGTCTGCTGCTTTTCCGCACGCAGCTTATCGAGCACTTCCTCTTTCAGGAGGCGTGCTTTATCTTTCATACGGCTCGGCGCTGACCTTGAGGTAATAATATTGCTGATGGACCGCACGGCCACATCATACCTTCCGGTTTCAATCGCCAGCGTAGCCAGCAGGTACTCCATGGTCAGCTCATTCATACCCGCAAACGGCGCCGTTTCCTTAGCCAATGCACGTGTAAAGCCTTCAAATGCCTGCTGCAGGCATTCCGTCTCCTCCGTCCGGCACAGCTCAATTTCTTTCTCATTTTTTTTTGCACCGCGTTCCAGTTCCTCCCGCTTGCCGCGGTACAGCCATCCGATCAGCAGGCAGATATACGCCTTGTCGCTTGCCTTCCCATCCCTGACGACTTCGGTAAACAGCGCCAGTTTATGGTAATCAATGGCTTCGTCATAGGTAAAAATATCTTTATTGTCAATCGGCGGTTCCGGCTTGAATCTGGAACAGATCTTTTCTTCCACCTCTTTGCGGTAACGGTCGCTCAGCCTCGGAAAATTTCTGGCGATCGATGTATATCCGCAGTACGGGCAATGATATACGCCATATTTGAGCGTATCAAAATGCTCGCATCTCGGACGCAGGTCCATATCCGGCTCCATCCGCTTTACATGCCCGCTTCTTGGCACAAGGGTCGGAAAGATCTTATCGCAGCATTTGCAGCGTATGTTCTTTTTAAAAAGATGCCCCTTTTCCATCTCCAGACGGCGTTCCTCCTCGGACAAACCGTCATTTCCTGAATCTCCGTTTTTCAGGGCCCGAAGACGTTCCAGCTCTTTTTCTCTTGATGTTAAGAAAAGGTCATCGCCGATTTCTTCCCGTAAATTTCCCTTCATCCCGAACTTACTAAGTCCATCAAATAACCCCATCTTTGATTCTCCTCTTTCAAGTTCTGTTGATCTGCCTGCTATTCACTGTGTTTTTTGGTTCCAGAGATTTTGTACAGTCGTATTCCCTATTATAATTTTTTCTGTATCTTTTGTCAAATGTTTCGCTGGTAATCCAGCACTGACGATTAAATTACGGGGTTGTCAGTTCAAATTGCATATATCTT
>CANOET010000094.1 GCA_947564835.1 uncultured Eubacterium sp.
ACCGCAGCGTTGCCCCAGTCCGCCCAGGGTGTGTCTCCCCGGCAAGTCCCCGTCCGCAGCCCGCAGAGTCGTCCGCGCAGCCATTCCCCCATAGAGCCCGCAGAGTCCCCCCTGCACAGCCCATCCCACGTAGAGCCCGCAGAGTCCCCGCGCAGCCATCCCCCGCAGCCCACAGCCCCATCCGCGCAGCCATCCCCCGTAAAGCCCGCAGAATCCCCCGCGCAGCCATCCCCCGCAGCCCGCAAACTCCCCAACCCAACCCCACCACCAAAAAAACATAGAAACGGACCAAAAATCATGCAAACAACCCAAACCCAACCCAACCCACAGCCACAACTGCAACCGCAACCACAACCAACCACCCCAGACCTAAAATCCCTAACCCTCCCCGAACTATCCGCCTACCTAACCACCCTCGGCGAGAAACCCTACCGTGCAAAACAAATATACGAATGGCTGCACAAAAAACAAATCACAGACTATGCCCAAATGACAAATCTGTCCAAACAACTGCGCACCAGCCTTGCCGTACATACCCGGCTGACCGTCCTGACACCGGTAGAAATACAGACATCCAAGCTGGACGGTACGAAAAAATACCTCTTTGCCCTGCCGGACGGCAACATGATCGAAAGCGTGCTGATGCGCTACAAGCATGGCAACTCCGTATGCATTTCCTCCCAGGCCGGCTGCCGGATGGCCTGCCGCTTTTGTGCCTCTACGATCGGCGGACTGGTGCGCAGCCTGGAACCGTCAGAGATGCTGGAGCAAATCTACCGGATTGGGCAGGATATCGGAGAACGTATTTCTAACGTTGTAGTGATGGGAATGGGAGAGCCGCTGGATAATCTTGACAATCTGATCCGGTTTATAGAACTGCTGACGGACGCAAACGGCCTTGGAATCAGCCAGCGCAGCATTACCGTATCCACCTGCGGGCTTGTGCCGGGGATGCGCGAGCTGGCCGCCCATAAGCTTGGGATTACGCTGGCGCTGTCGCTGCATGCGCCGACACAGGAAAAACGCAGGATGCTGATGCCGGTCGCAGATACTTATGCGCTTCCCGAGGTTATGCAGGCGTGCGATGATTATTTTGCACAGACCGGCAGGAGGATTACTTTTGAATACAGCCTGATCCGCGGGGTGAATGATACGCCGGAGGATGCCGGGCAGCTTTGCGCCCTTTTGGCCGGCCGTAACTGCCATGTGAATCTGATTCCCATAAATCCGGTAAAAGAGCGGGATTATAGGCAGCCGGATGAAACTATTACATTTGATTTTAAAAATAAACTTGAAAAAAATAAAATAAATGTTACTATTAGAAGAGAACTTGGCCGTGATATCGACGGCGCATGCGGGCAGCTGCGGAAAAAATATGGAATGGAACATGGCAGCGGGCCTGCGGGAACAGGATGCGGCAGAAAAGAAGCTTAAACTGCCGCGGCTGATTGGAACGAACAGGGTAACAGGCTGTGTGAAAGGCAGGCGGAAAAGATGAAGACTTTTTCCATGACAGATGTAGGAAGACGGCGGGAAATGAATCAGGATTATATCTATGCGTCCGAGACACCGGTTGGAAATCTTCCGAACCTTTTTATCGTTGCAGATGGAATGGGCGGTCATAATGCAGGGGATTTTGCTTCCAGATATACGGTGGAGCATGTTGTGGAAGCAATTAAAGGCAGCGGTCTTTGTGAACCGGTTTCCCTGCTTGGGACAGCTTTGCGCCAGGTAAACGCAGAGCTGCTCGCGCTGGCAGGGGAAGATCCAAAGCTCAGGGGAATGGGCACGACGTTTGTGGCGGCTACAGTAGTGGCAGGCTGTTTATATGTCGCAAATGTAGGGGACAGCCGCCTGTACCTGGTCAACCAGAATATGATCCAGGTGACAAAGGACCATTCACTGGTACAGGAAATGGTGCGCATGGGAGAGATGAACCCGCGCCAGGCCAGGGTACACCCCGATAAAAATATAATTACAAGAGCGGTTGGAGCAATGCGGGATCTGAAAGCGGATTTTTTTGAAGTCAATCTAAGGCCCGGGGACCGTATTTTAATCTGCTCCGACGGCCTGACGAATATGCTGGAAGACAGTGAAATCCGCCGGATCATCAGCAGCCGGCACGATTTGGCGTCCATGGTCAGGCAGTTAATCGTGGCAGCGAATGAAAATGGGGGAAAAGATAATATATCCGTGATCATCATAGATCCGTTTTCTGATGAGGTGAAAAGATGTTAGAAGAAGGGAAATTTGTAGCAGACCGCTATGAGATACTCGCCAAAGCAGGCGCAGGCGGCATGTCTGATGTATATAAGGCAAAAGATCATGTGCTGGGCAGGTTTGTCGCGATCAAGGTGCTGAAGCCGGAATTTGCGGAAGATGTGAATTTTGTTACGAAATTCCGGACAGAAGCACAGTCGGCAGCGGGGCTGGAACATCCGAATATTGTAAATATCTATGACGTGGGAAGCGAAGAGGGCTTTCACTATATCGTGATGGAATATGTGGAAGGGATCACGCTGAAAACGTATATCGAAAAAAAGCGCCAGCTTTCTTACAAGGAAGCGATCAGTATTGCCATCCAGGTTGGGCGCGGCATTGAAGCTGCGCACAATAAAAACATTGTCCACCGCGACATTAAGCCGCAGAATATTATGATTTCCACCGAAGGCAAAGTCAAGGTAACTGATTTTGGCATTGCAAGGGCGGCAACGAGCAATACGATCCACTCGGATGTGATGGGTTCGGTGCATTATTCTTCGCCGGAACAGGCCAGAAATGGATTTGTAGACGGAAAGAGCGACATTTACTCGCTTGGGATCGTGATGTACGAGATGGTGACCGGAAGGGTGCCGTTTGACGGTGATACGACCGTAGCGATTGCGATCCAGCATCTGCAGGAAGAGATGGAGTCTCCGCGAACCTATGTGCCGGACCTCCCTGTCAGTCTGGAGAAAATTATTCTGAAATGTACGCAGAAAAGTGCGGACCGCAGATATCCCACGATCAGCAGCCTGTTGGAGGACCTAAGGCATGCGCTGGTCAGCCCGCAGGAGGATTTTGTTGTAATGCCGCCTGCATTTATCCAGGATAAGACCCGTATGATCTCTGCGGATGAAGTCAATCAGATCCGCGAAGAAACGGCAGGGGTACGCGCCGGCCAGCGGGAAATTATGCCGCAGGCGCCCGGGCGGACAGCGCGGGACGACATGCCGCAGGCGCCGAGGCGGGCAGCACGGGATGAGGAGGAAGAGGAAGATGAGGACGAAGGCGGCTTTTTAAATCCGAAGATGGAAAAAGCAATGACCATTATGGGCATTGTAGCCGCTGTGATTATACTTCTGATCGTGATTTACCTGGTCGGAAGTATGTTCGGCAGCTTTAAATTCGGCAAGGGCGGCAAAACAGATGATGAAGTCACGTTTCCGGATCTGGAAACGAGCGTATCGGATCCAGAGCCGGAGACAGACAAAGACGACCCGGATACATCCGCGGAGGAAGAAAAGGTCCGCATGATCAGCCTGCTTGGCAAGGAACTGGACGAAGCGCGCAAAGAGCTTAAGGATATGGGGCTGGATCTGCGCAGGCTCGGCACAGCCGCATCCGACGACTATGAGGAAGGCAAAATCGTAGAACAGGATATCGCAGAAGGGGAATCCGTAGAAAAAGGCACAGTGATCCAGGTCACTGTCAGCAGCGGCCCGGCAGATTTTGAACTGATCAAGGTCACCGGCAACCCGGCGGCAACCGCAAGGGATATGCTGACTGCCCGCGGCCTGCAGGTAAATCCGGAGTCAAAATACGAATTTAACGAACTGCCGGAAGGCACGGTCATCCGCCAGTCCCCGGAGGCGGGCGCCAGGGTGAAAAAGGGCGATACGGTGACGCTGACGATCAGCAAGGGAATCGAGCAGGTGCAGGTGCCGGACCTTCGTAAAAGGACAGAGACCGAAGCCGGACAGCTGCTTTTGGACAATCATCTGAACAAAGGAAATTCCCGTTCTGAATACGATGATACGATACCGGAAGGCAGCATTATCAGCCAGTCCCCGGAACCGGGCAGCAGCGTGAACGCAGGTAGCAAGGTCGATTATGTTGTAAGCCTGGGCAAAAAAGAGGTCTTCTACCGTATGAAAACACTGACCGTCGAGGAACCGGAAAACAGCGAGCTTGTGATTTCTGCAAATATCACGCTGCTGGATGCAAACGGGACGCAGATCGACCGGTGGGACGGGATCCCGATTTCATCCTTCCCATATGACGTTCATACGGACGAGACGATTACGACAAGTACCGGAACGCTTTCCATTGAGTGGATTCTGGATGACGGAGACGTACAAACACAGGACCAGTCCGTAACCTTTGACCAGCAGTAACCATTAGGATGAAAACATGGAAGCTTTGATGCAGGGAAAGATCTTAAAAGGAATTTCCGGATTCTACTACGTACATGTAGCGGGATCCGGAATTTATGAATGTAAAGCAAAAGGCGTATTCCGCCTGCAGCAGATCAAACCGCTGGTAGGAGATACCGTGGAAATAGCGGTGATCAGCGAAGAAGAAAAGACCGGGAACGTGGAAAAAATCCTTCCCCGGAAAAATGAATTGTTCCGTCCGGCTGTAGCAAACATTGATCTGGCGCTTGTTGTCTTTGCAGCAGCAAGCCCGAAGCCGAACCTGAACCTGCTGGACCGGTACCTGGTCTATCTGCAGATGCAGCAGATTCCGGTTATGATTTGCTTTAACAAGACAGAGCTGGCCGGGCCGCAGCAGCGGGCAGAGCTGGCCGGTATTTATGAGCCGTGCGGCTATCCGGTGCGGCTGATCAGCGTAAAGGAACAAGAAGGGATCGAAGGCCCGCTCGGCCTGCGCCAGGCGCTGCGCAAAAAGACCGTAGCGGCCTGCGGCCCGTCCGGCGTCGGCAAATCTTCCCTGGTGAACCTGCTCCAGCCGCAGGCGCTGATGGAAACCGGGGAAATCAGCCGCAAGATCGCACGCGGCAAGCAGACAACACGGCACACGCAGCTGGTCCGGATCGAAGAAGATACGTATATTATGGATACCCCGGGCTTTAGCTCGCTGTTTCTGCCGGAGATGGAAAAAGAACAGCTGCAGCAGTATTACCCGGAATTTACCGCTCCCGCCTCCCGGTGCAGGTTCCAGGGATGCAGCCATATCAGCGAACCGGACTGCGGCGTCAGGCAGGCGCTTGAGGAAGGCAGTATTCATCCGGTGCGCTATGACAACTACCGACAGCTGTACGAAGAGCTGAAAGGGCGCAGGAAATACAGCTGACGGCAGGATGGCGGCATTGCGGGGGATGGAAAGAATCCAGCTGGCGGCAGTATTTCAGAGCTATGGAAAGAATCCGGCCGGCGATCGTATTTCAGAGCATGGAAAGAATCCGGCTGGCGATCGTATTTCAGAGCATGGAAAGGGTATTTTTATGAAAACATTGATTGTAACAGGCGGTACGGTAGACCATTCCTTTGCTGAAGCATATTGTAAAGAGCAGGACTTTGACTATTTCATTGCCGCGGATTCCGGCATCCGTTTCTTTGTGCAGGCAGGCATCCGGCCGGACGAAGTGCTGGGTGATTTTGATTCCGCAGACCCGGCGCAGCTCGCGCGGCTGCGCAGCGATCCGCACATTGCCTTTCATCAGTACCGCCCTGAAAAAGACGCGGTAGATACAGAACTGGCGCTGCAGCTGGCGCTGGAAAAGGGCAGCGGCGAGATCCACATTTTAGGCGGGACAGGTACCAGGCTGGATCATATGCTTGGCACCGTGCGGCTGCTCGGGTTTGCAATGGAGCAGGGGAAGCGGTGCTATCTGGCAGATGCGCATAACCGGATCCGCCTGATCCGGGAACGCACCGTGCTGACAAAGACCGGGCAGTATGGAGATTATATATCACTGCTTCCGCTGACAACGCAGGTGACAGGGGTAACGCTCAAAGGATTTAAATACCCGCTGGAGGCGTATACACTCGCCGGGTTTTCCTCTTTGGGCATCAGCAATGAGATTGTACAGGAACAGGCGGTGATTGAGCTGGAGGAAGGGATTTTGATATTGGTGGAATCGCGGGATTAATCATGTGGAGAAACCAAGCATGAAAAAAAGTTCAAAATGATTTTTTCTTTGTTGTATTTTATATAGATTACTATAAATGAGCAAATTTAGTTCCATGATTGAGGAAATGTGCAACCGTGGTACGGTGGCAGGGGCTGTATTTTTCAAAATCGATGGTTTTTCCATGGTATCCGACAGAAAAAACGGATATCAGCATGGCCATGATATGCTTCATGGCCGTTTGTGGGAAAAGACGGCACAAACTTTATTTTTTAAAACAATTGTAAAGCAGTTCTAAATGGTATATACTGTTTTCTATAAGATATCATCCTTTGCGGGTTATTGTTTTCTTGGCAGATACAGTATACACCCACAGAGGCGTGATATCTTTAGTTATGTGCAATTTTAGGCAACTTTGGTAAAAATTCAGATTTACTCATTTATAGTAGATTATAAATAGAGAAACATTGATAGCAGAGTAAGAAAGAGGTGTATAATATATTGTGTGATACAAAACAGCAGAAGGATCTGCATCGTCTGCAAGGGCTGCGGCCAATCGATGATGATTTTATGCGGTGTCTATTTAAAGATAATATCCCTCTGGCTGAGATGGTGCTGCGGATCATTACTGGCAGGCAGGATCTGGTTATTACAGACTGCCAGACACAAAAGGATATGAAACGACTGGCCGGCGCACGTTCCATTTGTCTGGATGCGTATGGGACGGATTCTGAAAACAAAAAATATGACTGTGAAATACAAAGGGCTGAAAAGGGTGCCGACCCGCACCGGGCAAGATACCATTCCAGCGTACTGGATATTGAAAACCTTGACGCAGGACAAAAATTCAGGGAATTGCCCGACACTTATACTATATTTATAACAGAAGAAGATTTCTATGGGAAAGGGGAGCCGCTTTATGTAATTGAGCGGATGAATCTGACAACAGGAACGAGATTTGAAGATGGCGAACATATTCTGTATGTAAATGGCGCATACAGGGGAAAGTCTGATCTGGGAAAATTGATGCATGATTTTAGCTGTACGGACGCTGATGATATGTATTTTGATTTAATGGCGGAACGTACCAGATATTTGAAGCAGAATCGGAAAGGGGTGGAAGAGATGTGCAGGATTATGGAAGAAATGAGGTTGGAAGAAAGGGAAGAAATTGCGCGTGCTTTTATTACGATGGGAGAATTATCTTATGAAAAAATAGCAGAAGGCACAAAGCTGACAATTGAGGAAATCGAAAAACTGGCAGAAAAAGAAACAGGAAATAAATAAGAAGAAGCAATCCTGCTATATTACCTGATAGAAGTACTCCAAAATAAAATCAGCAGAAAAACGGCAGTCAGTACGGCCTCAAAAAAATTAAGGGAGATGGCTGTTGGAAAAGGAATGATCATTGATGAAAAATTCCGAAATGAAAATGGGATTAGTTGTCAAATGAGTTGCTTGGAATATGCGTTTACAAAGGGAAAATCGGGAATGCCCGCGAAAACTGGCTGATAAAGCAGGGGAGGGAAAATAGAATGTGCCCTAAAAATTGTATAGCGGTTTGTGTAGTAAAAATATAAAGAAAGGTGAAAACCCTTGAAAATTAAGGATTTTCGGATAGGTGTAATCAGATATGAAACTAGGAATCGTCGGTTTGCCGAATGTAGGTAAAAGTACATTATTTAATTCATTAACAAAAGCAGGCGCGGAGTCCGCGAACTACCCGTTCTGCACCATTGACCCGAATGTAGGCATCGTATCTGTGCCGGATGAACGGATTGACAGGCTCGCAGAGCTGTACCATTCCAAAAAGGTCGTCCCGGCAGTGATTGAATTTGTAGATATTGCAGGGCTTGTCAAGGGCGCCAGCAAGGGGGAAGGGCTGGGCAACCAGTTCCTTGCGAATATCCGGGAAGTGGATGCTGTTGTTCATGTCGTCCGTTGTTTTGAGGATGAAAATATCGTGCATGTGGATGGAAGCATTGATCCGGCAAGAGATATCGAGACGATTAACCTGGAGCTTATTTTTTCTGACCTTGAGATTTTGGAGCGCAGGATTACGAAAATTGCCAAGCAGGCCCGTATGGATAAAACGCTTGCCAAAGAATTAAAGCTGGCAGAAGCAGTAAAGGCACATCTGGAAGAAGGAAAACCGGCCAAAACATTTGCACTGGGCGAAGACGAGGATGAACAGGCATGGTTTCAAACGTATAATCTGCTGACGGCCAAGCCTGTTATTTATGCGGCGAATGTACGGGAAGATGACCTGGCGGATGACGGGGCTTCCAACGGGCATGTGGAACGGGTACGGCAGCTGGCGGCGCAGGAACAGAGCGAAGTATTTGTAGTCTGCGCGCAGATCGAACAGGAAATCTCAGAACTGGACGACGAGGAGCGGTCTATGTTTTTGGAGGAACTCGGCCTGAAAGAATCCGGCCTGGACAAGCTGATCCGGGCAAGCTATCATCTGCTTGGGCTGATCAGCTTCCTGACGTCCGGAGAAGATGAAACGAGGGCCTGGACGATACAAAACGGCACGAAAGCCCCGCAGGCAGCCGGCAAAATCCATACTGATTTTGAACGCGGCTTTATCCGCGCGGAAGTCGTTGCCTACGAGGATCTGATTGCGGGCGGCAGCATTGCGGCAGTCCGCGAAAAAGGACTGATGCGCCTGGAAGGAAAGGACTATGTGGTAAAAGACGGGGATGTGATTGTCTTCCGCTTCAATGTGTAAGGCAGGAACGGATTTTTGCAGCGCGCATATACTAAACAAAAAGCGGGTGTGGATCTGTATGCGTCTGCGGGAATTACAAGAAAAAAATGTGATTAATATGAAAAACTGCAAGTGCCTTGGAAATGTGGTGGACCTGGACCTGGATGATAAGGATGGATGCATCCGTGCGTTGATTCTGCCAGGGCCGGGGCATTTTTTTGGCATTTTCTGCAGGGAATATGAGCTGTTTATTCCATGGTGTGATGTGAAGAAAATCGGGCCGGAGATTATACTTGTGGATGTGGATGAAAAGGAAGTTACGCATAAGCTGTGAGGGGATCCTGGCGGCGGGGCAGGATATGCGGTTCTTAAGGACGCTCTGCGGGCAGGCTTTGCAATACCGGGAGAGGATCCGGGAAAAGCCTGCAGCGCAGGCCGATACCGCCGGAAATCAAAAAAATAAAAGAATTATGAAAAAATCCGTTGACAGCCATTCCCTGAAAGGTTAAACTGAGCCTATAGAAATCTCTAAATGCAGCCCGCACAAAAGAAGAGCCCGGAGAGGAGCAGTGAACATGAAGTGTCCATTTTGCAGCAGAGACAATACCAGGGTAATTGATTCCAGGCCCGCAGATGATAACAATTCCATACGCCGCCGCAGATTATGCGATGCGTGCCACAAGCGGTTTACCACATATGAAAAGGTAGAGACGATTCCGTTAATTGTGATAAAAAAGGACAATAACAGGGAGCAGTTCGACCGGTCCAAAATAGCGGCCGGAATCCTGCGCGCCTGCCATAAACGCCCGATCTCTGCAAATGAGATCAATAAGCTGGTCGATGATATCGAAACAGAGATTTTCAATCTGGAAGAAAAAGAAATTACAAGCAAAGCCATCGGTGAAATTGTTATGGACAAGCTCAAAGACCTTGAGGCGGTGGCTTATGTACGTTTTGCGTCGGTTTACCGTGAATTTAAAGATATTAATACGTTTATGGATGAATTGAAAAAGATACTGGATAAATAAGTTCCAGTTGGGAAGGATGATAACAATCGTATGTTACAGACTTTTTATCCGTATGAATATAAGGACTCGGTGTATGAGATCGATTTTGAACGGCTGTATCAGGAAGGGTACCGGGGCGTCATTTTTGATATCGATAATACGCTGGTTGCGCACGGCGCTCCGGCGGATGCGCGTGCGGTGCGTTTTTTTGCGCATTTAAAGGCGCTTGGGTACCGCTGCTGCCTGCTGTCCAATAATAAAGAGCCGCGTGTGCGGACATTTAATGAAAAGATCCGCGTCAAATATATTTATAAAGCGCACAAGCCATGGACAGCCAATTACCGCAGGGCGATGCAGCTGATGCATACGGACACCGGCAATACGCTGTTTGTCGGCGATCAGATTTTTACGGATATCTGGGGCGCGAACAGAACCGGGATCCGGACAATTCTTGTAAAACCGGTCCATCCGAAGGAGGAGATCCAGATTGTGCTGAAACGCTATCCGGAAAAAGCGGTTTTGTATTTTTATAAAAAATGGCTGAAAAAACAAAGCGCCAGGGAAGGGAGATAATATGAAAATAATAATCGGAAATGACCATGCGTCGCCGGATATGAAAAAGGAGCTGGTAAAGTATCTGGAAGAGCTGGGGCATGAGGTTGTAAATTTCGGCGTTGATACGACGCAAAGCTGCAATTATCCGGAAATCGGAGAAAAGGTAGGGCGTGCGGTAGCGGCAGGAGAAGCGGACTGCGGTGTTTTGATCTGCGGAACCGGCGTGGGCATTTCGCTTGCGGCGAACAAAGTCAAGGGCGTACGCGCGGCTGTATGCTCCGAGACGACGACGGCCCGGTATGTAAAGCAGCATAACAATGCGAATATTATCGCATTCGGTTCGAGAATCGTAGGCATTGAGACAGCCAAGGATATTGTAAAGACATATCTCGAAGCAGAGTTTGAAGGCGGCAGGCACCAGACCAGGATTGATATGATCCATGAAATTGAAAACAGGTAAAAAAACAGTTGAAATATAGACGCATTTATTATATGATAGGAAAAGTGGGTGCAGAACCCAGAGAGTTTAAGGAGGAAATAATCGAATGATTTCAGCAGGAGATTTTAGAAACGGTATTACGATTGAATATGAAGGCAATATTTATCAGATTATTGAGTTTCAGCATGTAAAACCAGGAAAAGGCGCGGCTTTTGTAAGGACGAAGCTGAAAAATATCAAGAGCGGCGGCGTAGTGGAAAAAACATTCCGTCCGGTGGATAAATGCCCGCAGGCGAGAATTGACCGTAAGGATATGCAGTACTTATATTCGGATGGGGATCTGTTCTATTTTATGGATGTAGAGACCTATGACCAGATTCCGATCGGAACAGCTACCATCGGAGATGCACTGAAATTCGTAAAAGAAAATGAAATGGTAAAAATCTGTTCTTATAACGGCGAAGTATTCGCAGTAGAGCCGCCGTTATTTGTGGAGCTTGCAATTGCCGAGACAGAGCCGGGTGTGAAAGGGGATACCGCAACAGGCGCTACCAAGCCTGCCACAGTGGAAACAGGCGCTACCGTTTATGTTCCGCTGTTTGTCAACCAGGGCGACACGATCAAGATTGATACAAGGACAGGTGAATATTTGTCAAGGGTATAAGGAGAGATTGGAATGCTGACAGTCGGAATCAGTCATGAAATGACGCGGGACGTAACAAATGAAAATACGGCTGCTTCCTTAGGCAGCGGGCTGCTGGATGTATTTGCAACGCCCGCAATGGTTGCCCTGATGGAAGAGACATGTATGAAAAGCGTACAGGCAGAGCTGGACGAAGGATGCGGCACAGTCGGGACAGGGCTGACCATCCATCATGTATCCGCTACACCGATAGGCATGAAGGTACGCTGCGCCAGCAAGCTGGTGGAAGTAGACGGGCGTAAGCTGGTCTTTGATGTGCAGGCATTTGACGAAGCCGGCCTGATCGGACAGGGGACGCACGAGCGTTTTATCATTGACAGTGAAAAATTTTTTGCCAAAGCGCAGAAAAAACTGGAAAAGTAAGAGCAGGCATAACTGTATTGTCTGCGGATTACAGAAAATTACTTTTGTAATACCGGAAAAGGCATTGCGTGAAAACAAAAAAGAAAGGCATCTGCATCAGGCAGATTGCCTTTCTTTTTGTTTTTATCACGAAAGATCAATGCAGGTTCAGTTTAGCAATCAGGTCGCCGAGCGAGGTAGAGGCGGACTCATGGGAACTGTATTCTTCCGCCTGCACAGATGTATCCGCATCCTCCTCTGCGATTTCTTCCAGCGCCCGGATACTTAAAGAAATCCGGTTGTCATTCGTATTTAAGATTTTCGCACGCACCGGCTGTCCGGTTTTCAGCACTTCCGAAGGCTTGCGGATACGCCGTCCGCAGATCTGGGAAATATGGACCAGACCGGTCAGCCCGTTTCCGATATTGACAAAGGCGCCGTAATTGGTCAGGCTTTCTACCGTGCCTTCTACGACCGTACCAGGCACAAGCATGGAAATCCGGTGTCTGCGCGCTTCTTCTTCACGTTCCTTCAATACCGATTTTGCAGAAAGGACCAGCTTTTCTTTTTCCCGGTCGACACGAATCACGTTCACATCCAGGTCTTTCCCGACATACACAGACGGATCCTCCACATAATCCAGGCTTAACTGGGAAGCCGGAATAAATGCGCGCAGCCCTTCGGCATACGCGATGACACCCGCGTTAACCGCTTCTTTTACACGGACAGTCAGGACAGTTTCCTGCTCCATCGCTGTCTTTAGCTTGTCCCATCCAAGCATTTGATTTGCTTCTTTTTTCGATAAAAGGATATTCCCCTCACCGTCATCCAAACGGATCACCGTTGCCTGTATTTCATCACCCGGATGCAGCGCTTCCAGGATAGAATAGTCCGGGTCGTCGCTTAAATCTGCGGCGCGGATAATTCCCGGGGCATAGTATTTTAAGTCCAGGGTTGCTTCTTCTTCGGAAACGGCGATGACAGTCGCGGTCAGGATGTCGCCTTCGCTGATGCGGCGGAACGATGCTTCCAGTTCTTCCTTGTAGTCTTCCATTGTTTCGATATGTTCTTCCATGGTTTGATTTTCCTTTCCTAAAAATATTGTCTTTATTGTAACACGGGAATTGGGTTTTGAACAGGGGGGTTTGCAGGCGGACTGCGTTTTGGGGATTCCTGGTGGATCTTGATTGGCCGGGGGGATGTGGGAGACCGGACGACTCTGCGGGCTGTGGGGATGTGGGAGACCGGACGACTCTGCGGGCTGTGGGGATGTGGGAGACCGGACGACTCTGCGGGCTGTGGGGATGTGGGAGACCGGACGACTCTGCGGGCTGTGGGGATGTGGGAGACCGGACGACTCTGCGGGCTGTGGGGATGTGGGAGACCGGAC
>CANOET010000095.1 GCA_947564835.1 uncultured Eubacterium sp.
CTATCCGGACGACTCTGCGGGCTGGGGACCGGGGATCTGCCCGCAGAGTCGTCCGGATAGCCACATTCCCCCAGCTAACCAGAATCTTTCGGAAAGCCAAAAAACGCAACACAATGTCAAATCTGTCTCTCTTTTGCCAATTAGATACCCCCGCCCTGCCCCAGAAAAAATTTATGTATCACCTCTCCTACAGCGCCCTCATTATTATCTTTCCTGCAAATATAATCCGCCGCCTCTTTCGCCGCTGGATGCGCATTGCGGGGCGCGGCTCCAATACCTGCCGCCTGAAGCATGGAGATATCATTGCGCTCATCTCCGGCTGCAACCGACGCCTCCTGCGGAATTTCCAGATATGCGCAAAGCTCCTTCACCGCAGAACCCTTGCAAACCCCCGCCGGACAGTATTCCAAATACTGTTCGCAGGAAAAAAAGCTGTTCATAAGCTCCCCTGCCCACGCTTCGTTTTTCTTCTGAAACCGCTGCAGCCGCTGGTGGTTTTCAAGGTCGATGACAATCATTTTTGCAGGAGGGCCTGTGATGGTGTCCAATATATCCGGTCCGGTCCGAAACGGGAGTTTGGTGTGGGCTGTATAGGCATCCAGCTGTGGGCTGCGGCGGTATGCCAGTACGGTGTCGTCCGTTCTGTCGTACGTATGGATATACAGCCCCGCCTGCTGCGCCGCATGGAACAGACGCTGTACGGCTGCAGGAGGAATGGATGCGTAAGATATCATCTGGCCTTTTGAGGGGTCGTAAATCACCCCTCCGTTATAAGACACCAGATAGCATCCTTCCTTGTCCAGGCCGTACCGGCGTGCCACAGCCTGCGCGCTGCGAAGCGGCCGTCCGGTGCAGACCGCGAAAAGGTCTCCCTGTGCCAGCATTGCCTCCAATGCCTGCTTCGTTTCTTTTGGTATTTCTTTTTGATCGTTTAATAATGTCGCGTCAAGATCTGAAAACAGGATCCTTTTCCTCATTTCTTTCCTCCAATGTATGATCTGCGCTGCCCTGCAACAGCCCGAGGTGCCCCGGCTGGCAGAGCTTTGGCTTGGCAGTATCAAATGCCAGGCTCTATGATACCGGCTCTGCTGGTACAAATACCCTCTTTTGGTATGCTTTTTCCTGGTCCGGCACCATCAGCTCTGCTTCTTTGCAGAAAATTTCCTGCGAATTGACCAGTACTTTTCCTCGTTTATCGATTTTTTCGTAGGTACCGTCCTGCTGCAGTACGTGTGCCTTGACATTGTCTTCAAATTCCACATCCAGGATGTGCAGCACTTTCTTTTTCAGTTCTTCATCTAATACCGGGAAGACGATCTCTACCCTGCGGTCTAAGTTGCGCGGCATCCAGTCTGCGCTGCCCATAAATACCTCTGCGTGCCCGTCGTTGCAAAAGTCAAAGATCCTGCTGTGCTCTAAAAAGTTCCCGACGATGGAATGTACCTGGATGTTTTCGCTGATTCCTTTGATCCCGGCCCGCAGGCAGCAGATGCCGCGGATCAGCAGCTGGATTTTTACGCCTGCCGCGGATGCTTCGTACAGGGCTTCGATCATTTCCTGGTCGCACAGGGAGTTCATTTTTGCACGGATGTATGCCTGCCTGCCTGCTTTTGCGTTTTTTGTCTCCCGGTGTATCAGCTTTAAGAACTTTTTGCGCAGCCAGATCGGCGCTACGGCCAGGGAATTCCAGCTAAGCGGCTCGGAATAGCCGGAGAGCATGTTAAAGACCGCTGTCGCGTCTTCGCCGATGGCTTCTGAACAGGTCAGTACGCCGCAGTCGGTATACAGCTTTGCGGTGGAGTCGTTGTAATTGCCGGTGCCCAGATGGACATAGCGGCGGATCCCTTCGTCTTCGCGCCGGACTACAAGCGCGATTTTGCTGTGTGTCTTTAACCCGACAATGCCGTAAATGACGTGGCAGCCTGCCTGTTCCAGCTTTTTCGCCCATACAATGTTATTTTCTTCATCAAAGCGCGCTTTTAACTCGACCAGTACGGTCACCTGCTTGCCGTTTTCCGCAGCCTGCGCCAGGGATGCGATAATCGGGGAATTTCCGCTGACACGGTACAGCGTCATTTTAATGGCAAGTACCTGTTCGTCGCCCGCGGCCTGGCGGATCAGCTCCATCACCGGGCCGAAGCTCTGGTACGGATGGTGCAGCAGGATGTCCCCTTTCTGGATTGCTTCAAAAATATTTTCTCCCGGCAGGACTTCCGGCACAAGCTGCGGCGTGTGCGGCTCATAGCGCAGATGGTCGCACCCCGGCAGGCCGTACATTTTCATCAGGAATGTAAAATCAATCGGCCCGCTGATGTAAAAGATATCCTGCTTGTTTTCAATATGCAGCTCTTCTTTTAAAAATTCCAGCAGCTTTTTGTCAATGCCGTCTTCTACCTCGAGACGGATGACTTCGCCCCACTGCCGTTTTTTCAGCTGTTTTTGAATCTCTTTTAATAAATCCGGCGCTTCATCCTCATCGATGGAAAAATCGGCATTGCGCATAATGCGGTATGGATAGGCGCATAGCACTTTATAGTTCAAAAACAGCTTGTCGATATTTTTTTCGATGACCTGCTCCAACAGGATGAACACTTTTTCATCCGGATTTTTGGACGGCACCGGGACGAGCCTTGCCATGCCGCTCGGCACCTGGACGGTGGCAAATTCAGGCTTGGCTCCTTTCTTTCCTTTTTTCTCTTTCTTATCCTTATCCGGATGCTTTTCTTCCTGGTTTTTTCCGTCCTGCTCCTCTTCGTCCTGCCCGTCATCCTCCGGCATCTTATGGTCCAAAAGCCCGCCGGTGCCTTTGTATTCGATAATTGCGGCAATGTTCAGCGATTTGTTGCGGATTAACGGGAACGGCCTGCTCGCGTCTACGGCCATCGGCGTCAATACCGGATAGACTTCGTTTGCAAAATAATCGTCTACAAAGGCTGCCTGTTCTTCTGTCAGCTTCTCATAGGCGTCAATAATAAAGATATTTTCCTGGTTCATCAGCGGAAGCAGCGAACGGTTATATGTAGAATACTGCAGGTTGACAAGCTCCCTCGTATCCTCGTTGACCCGCTCTAACTGCCTGAGTGCGTCCATGCCTGCAATATCCGCCTTTTTGACGCCTGCATGCAGCATATCCTTGAGCGACGCTACCCGGACCATAAAAAATTCATCCAGGTTGGAAGAAGTGATGCTTATGAATTTTAACCGTTCCAGCAGCGGGATGGTCTTATCCCGTGCTTCGTTTAATACCCTGCGGTCAAATTTGATCCAGCTAAGCTCCCGGTTCTCAAAATATTCCGGTTTTCCGTATTCTGTTGTTTTTTCCATAAAATCCTCCCTTTTTTACAGATAGACCCGCTTTTCTTTGATCACAGGCTTTAAGCCGAAGATCGACTCAAACGCATCCGCTTTTGCCGCCAGAAGCCCCTTTTCCAGCGCAATATCGCTCGTTGTCTCAATCGTGATCACAAGCTGCTTGTTTTTCAGTACTGCTTTTACATTTTTAAATTTTTGCCTGTGGCTGCGGTCCATTGCGTTTGCTACCCGTAAAATAGCCGCCAGCTTGGCAACGACCAGATAACTGTGCTGGTCCATACGGTCCGCCAGTTCTTCGTACGGGTCCAGCGGCGATGAATTATACAAAACGATGCTTGCCACCATTTCCCTCTCCAGATGCTTTAAGCCGATAATCTCCGTCGCCCGGATAATCTGATAGGCACAGATCGCACTGTTCGCCAGGCTGATATATTTGCCGCAGTCATGCAGCATAGCCGCTACCTTGAGCAGCAGGCGTTCCCGTTTCCCCATGCCGTGTACTTTTTTCATTGCGTCAAACAGCAGGGAAGCCATCTCCGTCAGTGCGTCGATATGCTGGGAATAGCTCATGTAGCGCATAGACATATTTTTGGCCGCGGATAAAATATCTTCCTCAAAATCGTGCGGTGAATGCACAATCTTATGGGATTCCGCATAATCATAGGCAATGCCGTCGCTCGTATCCACATCCGGGAACCAGATCGTCTGCGCATGCATCGCCTGTGTCAGTTTTGCATACAGAATGACAGACGGAAGTACCAGGATATCTTTATCATTGGACAGGTTCAGTATTTCGGAAATCTCTTCCACGCTTTTTTTATCCAGCTTTTGTAAGAAGCTGATAAATTTCTGCGCCTCCACCACATTCATTTCTTCGTTATTTTTGCTGATCCTGCGCATAATTTCGGAAATATAATCGCCCATTAATATTACATTTTTAATTTCTTCGCCCGGCTGCATATACTGGGCTAAAAAAACAGCCAGCTCTTTGTCGACCAGTTCTTCCAGCTGGTTTTCCAGATGCAGGACATTGTGTTCAATGTCCGAAAGCATTTCCATCAGGCGCATCGTACCGATCGCAAGATGCTGCGTGGTAACTACCCTGCCGTCTACAAACAGCGTAATCTGCAGGCTGCCGCCGCCGACATCAATGACTGCTGCGCTGTCTTTGGTCATCTTATTAAATCCCGGCCGGGCAGCAACGCCTTTATACGTTAAAAACCGCCGTTCGGAATTACTCAGCGTAGCGATGTCAAGCCCGGTCTTTGTCTTAATCTGGTCTAAAATAAACAGCATATTTTTCGCTTCCCCGACGACATTCCCCGCAAACGCCCGGTATTCTTTTGCCTTGTAGCCCTGCATAATCTTGGCGAAATCAGCCAGGATCAGGCACAGCTCCTCGACCAGGTCCGCACCGATCACACCGGAATGGAACGTATCCCGGCCAAGCTCCAGGCGGGTGCGGATATGGTCGATCTCACGGATCTTCTTTTTCCCGGATAATTCAAAAATTTTAAGGCTCACCTCGTAGGAGCCGATATAAATTGCTGCAAATGTTGTAATCGCCATAACATCATTCTCCTTTTTGATCTGGCCGCGCCGGCGTCCGGCCTTTGGCTTTTCCGCGCCACACCATTAGTAATTCCCCAGCACCCGTATATTCTCACATTCTTCCGTCAGCCCGCGCAGCGCGTTGGAGACGGCGCTTTCATTCAGGTTGCCTTTGAAATCGATAAAAAAACGGTACTGCCAGTTCGACCCTTCCCGTTCCTTTAACGGCCGGGACTGGATAAAATTCATATTCAGGTCATTGTAAATAATATGCGATAATGCATGGTACAAAGAACCGCTCTGATGCTTGACTTCCAGGCAGATACTCATTTTTTCCGCGTTTTTTAAAAAGATTTTCTGATTGGTAACAATGATAAACCGGGTCGAATTTTCCTGGTTGTCCTGAATATTTTTTTCCAGAATCTTAAGGCCGTACAGCTGTGCAGTCAGTTCGCTTGCAATCGCTGCCTTTTGGATCTTTCCTGCGTTTTTCACCCTGCAGGCGGCGACTGCCGTGTTGCTCTCCCTGGCACAGTCCCATTCTTCATGCGCCTGCAGGTAACGGTCGCACTGCGCCAAAGCCTGCGGATGGGAATAGACGCTCGTAATATCCGACAGCTGCGCATCCGCCAGCCCGAGCAGGCAGTGGCTGATCGGAATAATCTGCTCGCCTACAATATAATTGTCATATTCCACGAGCAAGTCATAGTTTTCCGCCACTACGCCAGCCGTGGAATTTTCAATCGGAAGCACGGCATAATCCGCTTGCCCGCTTTGGATCGCTTCCATCGCTTCCCGCCAGCTGTCTACATGAAAACTATCCGTACCGGCGCCGAAATACTCGTTCATTGCAATATGGGCATAGGCGCCCTCCACGCCCTGAAAGACGATCCGCTTGCCTTCAGCGCTGATGCGGTCTACCTCGGTAAATTCATTCGGGGCCTCCATGCCGTGTTCGGTGATAAGCTGGTATTGCCGTTTGCGGCTGATTGACATGATGTGTTCGAATAGTTCCCGGATGCCGTGCTTTAAAAAACTGCCTGGCACGAGCGCGCTTAGCTTTTCCAGCTTTTCCCGCTCCCGCTGCTTATCAAATACTTTTTTTCCGGTCCGGATTTTGTATTCGGCTACCTGGGATGTGAGTTCCATGCGCTTTTGATACAGCGCTGTGATTTCGTTGTCTACCTGATCGATTTCGTCTCTTATCAATAATAAGTCTTTCACTGTGTCCACCCTGTTTATTTTATTCGTATGGAATGCCTGTGTTGCGTGTGCCCGCTGCATTGATTTAATATGACTAAATTTGAATATGCCGGGATGGCTGTTTTGGGCATTTTATACATATCTATCATAGTACTTTTTGGGGGAAATTTCAAGTATTGGATTTTGTGCATTCTGGTAATGAGATGTAAGTAGATGGGTATGCGGACGACCCTGCAGGCTGGGGGGATTAGGGCCACAGCCCGCAGAGTCGTCCGCTTAGCCAAATCACTTCACCGCAATCACTTCAATCTCAACCCCCGCATCTTTCGGCAGCGCCGCCACCTGCACCGCTGATCTTGCCGGATAACTGCCTTGCGGAAAGTATTCCTGATAAACTGCATTCATCCTTGCAAAGTCTGCAATATCCTTTAAATAAACCGTTGTTTTTACTACATGCTCCATCGTGCAGCCGCCGGATTCTAAAATTGCTTTCACATTTTCCAGCGCCTGCCTGGTCTGGTCTTCGATGCTGACGGCTGTAATCTCTCCTACGGCCGGGTCAATCGGAATCTGGCCGGATAAAAACAGCAGGTTTCCGGTATCGACTCCCTGGGCATAAGGCCCGATTGCTTTTGGTGCATGTTCTGTACTTAAAATCTTTTTCATCTTTCATTCTCCTTTTTATTCTTTGCTTTTTCTTTTACCTGCAACTCCGCGATAGATGCATAATGCAGCACTTCGAATCGTTCCGGCGCCTTTTTCAGCGCCTCCCGATGCTCCTGTTCCCAAGCGGCCAGCCTGCTGGCATCCAGAGACGCCCCGACACCTCTGCAGGCTTTCATTCTTCCGTGCCAGGTTTCCCTTGTAAACGGGACCTTAAGGTCGAACTGCTCCTGCGATACTATATCAAAATCATCCAATACTGCCGCCGGGATGTCGGCCGGCCTTCTTGTTTCACCCGCGCCGCTCCAGGACGGATTGTATTTCAGGACTAGCTGTTCGCTGGCTTCTGCTACCGGATCTTCCAGCGGCAGCCATGTCATATATAATACAAGCAGCTTTCCGCCTTTGGTCAGCATATGTGCAAATTTCGGGGCAGCCTTTGCATGGTCCAGATAGAAAAAACACTGGCACGCGGTTATCACATCAAAAGAATCTGCCGGAAAATCCAGTTCTTCTGCAGCGCACACCTGGTATGAGATATTCATCTGGTTTTCTTCGGACAGCCGCCTTGCTTCCCGGATCTGGTTTTCAGAGATGTCTATGCCGGTCCACCTGGCTCCGTATGTATATAAATTGCGCGGCAGGACGCCTGTGCCTGTTGCAATGTCCAGCACACGCTGCCCGTTCCTGCACAGATTCCGTTCCAGGATTTTGCGGTAAAATTCCTGCGGATAGATATCCCGGTATTTTGCATAATCGCTGGATACTTTTCCCCAGTCAAATGCTTTCCCGCCATCAATCGCGGGATTTTTTATTTCTGATGAATGCTCCATTTTTTAAATGCCTCCCCTCAAATGCTTTCCGCACGTTTCCAAATTCTTTGAAAGGTTCCCGTGATCAGATGTATTGCGCCATCATCCGTTCTACTGTGCCAAGATATGTCCGTCCGAACAAGTTCAGATGATTTAACATATGATACAAATTATACAGATCCCTGCGTCTGCTGTAGCCTGGCTGCAGCGGGGCTGCTTTTTGATAGGCATCATAAAATTCCTGCCTGAATCCGCCAAAAAGCTCTGTCATCGCCAGGTCTGCTTCTGCATGGCCGACATAAACCGCAGGGTCAATCAGCCACGCCCTGCCGTCACTGCCTGTCAGGACATTGCCTGACCACAAATCTCCATGCAGCAAGGACGGATATTCTGGTTCTGTCAGAATGCGGTCCAGATGGTCCAGAAGGTGCAGCGCCTTTTTTATACCGGATGACCCAAGATAACCTTCCGCTCTGCGAAACTGCGGCTCCAGGCGGCAGTCACGGAAAAAACGGATCCAACTGTGATGTACACGGTTCACCTGGCTGCCAGACCCAATGTAATTATCACTGCAAAATCCATAAATCCCGCCTGGTGCAAATGCGGATGTGTCTGCACGATGCAGATCTGCCAGCTGCTGCCCAAAATGCTCCCAATAGCCTTCTGCCCTGCACCGGCTGCCGATATATTCCAACAGCAGAAACGAAAAACCTCCCCGTCCTTCATCTGTACCGATCCCCAGAATGCGCGGCGTACGGATACTGCCTGTCTGCGCAATTGCTGCCAAGCCTGCTGCTTCTGCTGTAAAAAAAGATACATTTTCTTTTTTATTCGCCTTCATAAAAAGAACCGTTCCGTCATTTAATTGCAAACGGAACGCATCATTAATATCCCCTCCGCTGATCCTGGCCGTCTGCACCAGCCTGGTATCGTTTTGAAACAGCGATGACAGTGCCTGCTGCAAGGATGTAAACGGTTGTATTTCTACAGTATCGGTTTCCTTTTTGTTTGTCAATTGATTAATCTCCCCCTATCCCTTCCCGCAGCATCCGGTCATATTCCCTCCAGGAAATCATCCTGCCGCCCATGCTCTCCAAATGCTCCGTATGAAACTGGCAGTCAATAAACAAAAATCCCTGCTGCTCCAGCACTTTCGCAAACCCAATCAGCGCTGTTTTAGACCCATTCTCTTTTTCAGAAAACATGCTTTCCCCAAAAAAGCACCTTCCGATAGAAACCCCGTAAAATCCTCCCGCAAGCTCCCCATCCTCCAGCGCTTCCACGCTTACGGCATAACCTTCCCCGTGCAGCCGCCCATAAGCGGCTTCCATTTCATCCGAGATCCAGGTACCTTCTGCAAACTCCCTTTTCAGCCTGCACCGGTGCATCGTATCCGCAAAATCCCGGTTGACCACCAGCTGAAGCTCGTGTTTTTTCATATATTTTTTCATAGAACGGGAAATATGAATCTCTTTTGGAAAGATCACAAAGCGTTCTTTCGGGCACCACCATAAAATCTCTTCCCCCGGATCATACCATGGAAAAATCCCATGTGCATAAGCCAGCAGCAGGCGGTCTGTACTCAAATCCCCGCCGACGGCCAGCAGCCCGTCAAAACGTGCGGCCTCCGGGCGCGGGAACGAAATCTCCTGTTCATCCAAACGGTATACCGGCATACGGTTCTCTCCTTTTGTATTACGACTGTTGTATTATAATCCGAAACTTCTCGTCTTCTGCTGTCAGCACACATGCCCCGCCCTGTCGAAGCGGCCCGGCCAGAATTTCATCCACAAACAGCGGCTTCACTTCGCTTTGTATGACGCGTTCCATTTCCCTGGCTCCGTATTCCGCGCTGATGCCCTTTTTTTGCAGCAGTTCCTGCGCCGGTGCGTCAAAAGTCAGCTCCACATGCTTGCGCAGCAGCATATTTGCCAGTTCACCCAGCTTTTTCTCCGCAATCCGCCCGGCCATCGCACGGTCCATACGGCGGAAAGCTACAATTTTATTCAGGCGGTTGCGAAATTCCGGCTGGAATACGCGCCTGACTTCTTCCATCAAAGCGTCGCTGTTTGCCTCTTCCCCCAAAAACCCGATTCCCGGTTTTCCCATGCGCCGCGCCCCGGCGTTGGATGTCATAATCAGAATTACATTCCGAAAATCCGCTTTCCGGCCCTGGTTGTCTGTCAACGTCGCATAGTCCATAACCTGAAGCAGAATATGGTAAATATCCGGATGCGCCTTTTCTATCTCATCCAATAACAATACGGCGTGCGGGTGCCTGCGGATTTCTTCGGTCAAAAGCCCGCCTTCTTCATAGCCCACATACCCTGCCGGCGCGCCGATCAGTTTCGCCACGGCATGTTTTTCTTCGTATTCGCTCATGTCAAAACGGATCAGGCGAATGCCGAGCTCCTTGGCAAGGCATTTCGCGATCTCTGTCTTGCCTACGCCTGTCGGCCCGACAAACAGCAGGCTGGCCAGCGGCTTTTCTTCTTCCAGCAAGCCTGCCCTGGAAAATTTCACCGCATTTACAACCTGCGTAACTGCCTCATCCTGGCCAAAGATCTGGGCTTTCAGACGCGCCTCCAGAGTCAGCAGCGCTTCTGTCTCTTCCTGCTCCACGGCCTGTTTCGGAATCTGGCACGTCTTGGATACAATTTCATCGATCAGGGCGCGGCTTACCGTCTGCGGGCTGCCTTCCAGCGGATGCAGACGGCGGTAGGCGCCGGCCTCATCGATCAGGTCAATCGCCTTATCCGGCAAAAAACGTTCGTTCATATATTTTGCACTGACAGCCACCGCATACTCCAGCACATCTTCTTCATAACAGACATCATGGAAGTTCTCATAGCTTTCCCTAAGCCCTTCCAGAATGCGCACCGCATCCTTATGGTCCGGTTCTTTGATTTCGATATTCTGAAAACGCCTGACAAGGCTCTTGCTTTTTTCAAAATGCTTTTTATATTCCTCAAATGTCGTAGCGCCGACAAAACGAATTTCCCCGGAGGATAGATATGGCTTTAGCATATTGGAAATATCAAAGCTTCCGCCGTTAACAGCCCCGGCGCCGACCATATTATGGATTTCGTCAATATACAAAATCGGCTTTTCCTCCCGGCTGATGGCATCCATCACTTTTTTCAGGCGCTTTTCAAAATCTCCGCGGTACTGGGTGCCGGCTAACAGGCTGCTCAAATCCAGGGAAAAAATCCTTGCCCCGCGCAAAGGCTCCGGAACCTTGTCTTCATTCAGCAGCTTCGCAAAACCATACATAATAGCAGTCTTCCCAACACCCGGCTCCCCGATATGCAGCGGATTATTCTTTTCCTTGCGGCAAAGGACCTGCATCGTCCGTTCCAGCTCCGCTTCCCTGCCAATCAGCGGGTTGCATCCATCCAGCACATCATTCAGGCAGGTCGTATACCGCTGCAGAAAGCTTCCCTGTCTTTTGGAACCATCTCTTACGGAATCCTCTCCGGCCGGACCCCTTGCCGAACCCCCTCTGATGGAATCCCCTCCGGCTGAATCCCCTTCGGTCAAGTCCTCGTCTATGCAATCCTCTCTTATGCTGTCTTCCTCAAAATCCTCCGGCTGTCCATATCGTTCATAGCAGCCCGTTTCCCCGCTTTCCCATGCATCCGTATCCCCGGCGCTTTTTTTACCGGTATCCGCCGCACCTTCTTTCCGGCTGCCCCAGATCCCAGACCTTTTTTTCTTTTTCTTTCTGCCCCTTTTCCCATTTTCTTCGTATTCCTCTTTCACAAGAAGCATTTCCTGCAAAAGATCCGCCTGCATGACGCCCTGCAGCTGCATATAATAAACAGCATAGCTTTCATCCAGGCTATACATGGCATGGATCACATGCGTCAGCTCCACAACCATCCGCCCGCTGTTCACCGCCGATTCCCACGCAACCGCCATAAGCTTCCCTGCGCCCTGGGACAATTCCGGGGTATTCCGGCCAAATTTCCCGCGCCCCGCGCCCGGTTCCATATATTCCTCCAGATACGTCTTTAAATTCCGGTCCAGCTCCTTCAAGTTCCCGCCGCAGTTTTCAAACGCCTGCGCAAACACCGGGTTCTGGCAAGCCACATACAAGATCAGCTCCGGGGTAACCCATACAAAATGCGCGTCTCTTGCCAGCAAAAAAACCGACTCCATCATCTTCTCTACTTCCTGCGATACCTGCATCGTTATGCCTCCTCTACCGTCATACGGAACGGGAACCCTTTCCCTTTTGCCCTTGCAGCAGCTGCCTGCACTTTTGTTACAGCAATATCATACGGATAAGCGCCGACCGCCGCCCTGCCGCTTTGATGTACGAGCAGCATCAGCCGTTCCGCTTCCAGGCGGTCTTTATGAAAAATATCAATCAGAATATCCACGACAAAATCCATGGATGTAAAGTCATCGTTATGCATAATGACACGGTAGTGTCTGGGTTCCCTTATTTTCGTTCTTATTTTTTCTCTTGTTCCACCTTGTACCGGCATGGTTGTTGATCTTCCTTTCCGTTTTCGTTGCCATTCCGTTTCGTTTCTATGAATGATTTCATGCGTATTTATCATAACATGACCGGGTGGCAGATGCAAGGATGTTTGGGGATTTATCGGCAAAAGTAATATTATGCGCAGTCAAAGTAAGTCTTGGACAGCCTGGGAAAAAACACGGCTGCTTTGGTTTCCTTATCGAACGATTTCATCTGAACTTTTTATTAATTTCGTGCGATTTTATTGATTTTTTCTCTGAAATCGCATATAATAAAAAGGACTACATAGGAAAGGAGGAGTCATTTATGATTGTTACTGCAACTGAATTTAAAACAAACTTTGGCAAGTATCTGGACCTGATTACCCAAGAGGACATTTTTATCACACGCAATGGAAAGACCATTGCAAAGGTTGTGAACCCGCATATTTCCGCCGTGGATTCCCTCCGTGGAATGCTAAAGGATGTCCCTTCCGACATTGATTTGGATTCTCTACGAGAGGAGCGGTTGTCAAAATATGAAGATCATGTGTGATACGAACGTCATCATTGATGTATTACTGGAAAGAGAACCTTTCGCAGAAAATTCCTGCAAGGTTCTAAGCCTCTGCGAAGAACACAAAATTGACGGTTTTGTTTCTGCGTCTTCCGTTACCGACATCTACTATCTGGTAAGAAAATACACCCACAGCACTGACCTCGCATATAAGGCCATCGGGAAGATGCTGGAAATCGTCAAGGTGTGCAGCGTTACCAACAACGATGTCCTCACTGCATTCCAAAGAAGGGCAAAGGACTTCGAGGACTGTCTCGTGGCTACCTGCGCCAAGTCCATCCGCTGTGATTACATCGTCACCCGCAACAAAAAGGACTTTGAAGAATTTGATATTCCGCTCCTTACTCCTGCAGAACTTCTGCATCAGCTTTCATCACCGTCCTACCAGCCACATTCCCTGACTGACAAACCTATTTCGGAAAGCAAAAAAATTTCCAATAATCCCCAGTGTAAAAACTCCTCCATCGGACATAATAACCCTGTAAACAAAACAATGTTTACAAACGAAGCAAGCAACACGCAAGATAAAGGAGGCAATTAACTATGAGTAATCATTCTAATCAGAACGCAGTACC
>CANOET010000096.1 GCA_947564835.1 uncultured Eubacterium sp.
CCGGAAGCCAGGCCATCGCCCCCTCCTCCGGCGTCCGCTTCCCCCACTAAAGTACCCCCTTTTCCACATAAATCTAATACCTGATCTGGACGTTACACGAAGCAGTACCATTATTTAGTACAATAAAAAATAAGAGAGGTTATACAAATGTATCAGGTACGTACTGACCTGGCGCTGGAAGCGCGGGAGAAATTTGAAGAAGATAACGTAGAGATCAAAGGCGTCAGGCTCGATGAGGAACAGGTAACACCGGAAATCCATATCAGCAGTGTCGTAATCGAAACTGAGAACGGGGCAAAGGCGATGGGAAAGCCGAAAGGGAATTATGTTACCCTGGAAGCTGCCAATATGACCGAAGAAGATGAGAACTGCCACCGGGAAATATCGATACAGCTTTCGAAAATTTTGAAGCGGCTGCTTCCTGAGAAAAAGGAGTTTACCACGCTTGTGGTAGGGCTTGGGAACCGTGCCGTAACTCCGGATTCCCTCGGGCCTCGGGTGGTGGACCATTTGTGTATTACAAGGCATATTATTAAGGAATTTGGCAGATATGTGCTTGGCGGCAGCTGTCAGAAGCCTGTTAGCAGTATTGTACCGGGAGTCATGGCACAGACCGGGATGGAATCTATGGAAATTGTACGCGGCGTTACGAGGGAAACGGACCCTGACGTGATTATCGCTGTCGATGCGCTTGCGGCGCGCGGTACCAGGCGGCTGAACCGGACGATACAGATTACTGATACCGGAATTAATCCCGGGTCTGGCGTAGGCAACCATAGGCATGCGCTTAACCTTGAGAGTATCGGTATCCCGGTTATTGCGGTTGGCATACCGACGGTTGTGGATGCGGCAACGATTGTCATCGATACGATGAGCAACCTTTTGGATGCCATGAGCCAGGCAGAGCAGATGCGCCGTATCGGCAATTCTTATGAAAAGCTGGATATGATGGAAAAGTATGAGCTGGTAAGGGAGCTTTTGACGCCGCAGCTGAATACGATGTATGTGACAACGAAGGATATTGATGAAGCAGTGAAGCAGTTAAGCTTTATGGTATCTGAAGGAATTAATTTAGCGCTGCAGGAGGATTAACGGGAAAAAAGCATCTTTGTACTGCGTTGTGCTAGCACTGCATTGTTCTGGTACTGCGTTGTGCTAGCACTGCATTGTTCTGGTACTGCGTTGTTCTGGTACTGCATTGTTCTGGTACTGCGTTATACTGGTACTGCATTGTTCTGGTACTGCGTTGTGCCAGAACGGTGAATCAGGATTTCAGGTGCCGTACAAGATATTTGCAGAATCTGTCGGCGGGCATAGATGGGCTGTCTTCTTTTATAGACATAAATCCTGCGGATGGTTTCATATACTGTTTGGGAGTGCTTTTGCTGCCGTGTGAAGGCATTTTTAACAGGCCCGCAGCAAGCGGCAGCAGGCACAGCCTGCGAAGCGGTATGGGAGGATGGTTCATGCGTTTTAAGAGAAAGTACAAAAAGAAGTGGTGGATGGGGACACTTCCGCTGTGCATATTTGTGGCGGCAGCTATCTGTGTCATGGATACTGCCGGAATCACCAAAAATACAATACTGGATGTAGTTGTTACCTGCCTGCAGGAAAATCTGGGATATCAGGCTGTGCAAAGCTGCATGCCGGTGCTGGTCTATGATGCGAAAGCCTCCGAAGAGAAGACCATTTATGATTATCTGGCGGCAAATATGGATGAGATGCTTCCTATTTATGGTTATGCCAGGGAACAGGAAATGCAGATGGCGGCAGGAAATCCGGGGCTGCCCGGGGAAGCGGAAGACAGCTGTGACAGTAACGGAGATATAAAAGCCCTGCACACGCAGCTGCTGGAGCAGGAACAGGCAGACAGTGAAAATATTGACCTGCAGGGGATCCGGGAACAAGAGCAGCAAGAGACGCAAAACGGGCAGCAGGCAGCCGCAGCGTCAGTGACCGTAGGGAAAAGTAAGAAATTTTCGCGTCAGAAACTAAATGATTTTGATTATCTGCTTCAGAATTTTTACCGTGTAGACAGTACGACGACGACAAACAGCAAACAGCTGAACGCGGCGCAGATGCTGGCTAAGGATATGCGCATTGACCCCGATAGGGAGGGGCCGCAGATTCTGATTTATCATACACATTCACAGGAACGTTTTGCAGATTCCAAGGATGAGACGCAGTCTGTCGTAGGGCTGGGCGATGAGCTGGCAAGGCTGCTGGAAGATACATACGGATACAAGGTGTTGCACCACAAAGGAAAATACGACCTTCCGGACCGCGACAATGCATATTCCAGGGCCGCGCCTGCGGTCGAACAGCTGTTAAAGGACTATCCGGGCATCCAGGTCATTATTGATCTGCACAGGGACGGCGTGGCGGAAAACACGAGGCTGGTGGAAAAGGTGAATGGGAAGGATACGGCTACGATTATGTTTTTTAACGGGCTTAGCCACACAACGGCACAAGGGGATATCAGTTATCTGTATAATCCGAATCTTGCGGATAACCTGGCGTTTTCGTTTCAGCTGCAGCTGGCCGCAGCGGAATATTATCCGGGGTTTTCCAGGTTTGTGTATCTGAAAGGGTATCGGTATAATCTGCATTATTTGCCGAAATCGCTGCTTGTGGAAGTGGGGGCGCAGACGAATACATATCAGGAGGTGTTAAATGCGATGGGGCCGTTGGCGGATGTGCTGGATAAGGTGTTGTCTGGGGAAAATAATTCCTGACATGGATGGGGTAGAAGAGAAACACTTTTGATATTGTGTGGCTTTTTTTGATTCTTAAAAGATTTTGGTTAGCCAAGGGGTGTGTGGTTAACCGGACGACTCTGCGGGCTTACAATAGCTAAATTCCAGTTTATGTAAAACCTGTCAGTATTTTAATTTCAGTTTTTATAAAGCCAGTTGACATTTGAATTTTGGGTGTGTTTCAAAAGTAATCTATTCCAATTGACACTTTCTGATTGCCAAGCAATCCAAACATCCAGTATTAATGTGGCTTTTAACCTGTTTCTGGAACAAATGTTTGTCAACTCACTTTGAAACACGCCGAATTTTGGTTCGTATAAAGCTATGCCCCTCGTTTGGCTGGGTTTTGCCCTCTTTACATAAAACTGAAATTCAGGTATTGTAAGGCCTGCCATAGTCAGACTCCCCGGTCCGCAGCCCGCAGAGTCGTCCGGCTAGCCAAAAAATGTTTTCTAAGCACTTAATCTGGATGAATTGGAAAAGGATATTATTGCACCATTTGTGAAATTATGTTAAGATGGCAATACACAGACACAAGAAAAACGGAGGAAATGATGACAGTGGATCAGAGCAGAATCAGAAATTTTTGTATCGTAGCGCATATCGACCACGGAAAATCCACACTTGCGGACCGGATCATTGAAAAGACCGGGCTGCTGACCGAGCGGGAGATGCAGGCGCAGGTATTGGACAATATGGATCTGGAACGGGAACGCGGGATTACGATTAAATCGCAGGCGGTGCGGATTATTTATAAAGCAAACGATGGGGAAGAGTATATTTTTAACCTGATTGATACCCCGGGACATGTGGATTTTACTTATGAGGTGTCCAGAAGCCTTGCGGCTTGCGACGGGGCGATTCTGGTTGTGGATGCCGCGCAGGGGATTGAAGCGCAGACGCTGGCGAATGTGTATCTGGCGCTGGATCATGACCTGGAGGTTTTTCCGGTCATTAATAAGATCGACCTGCCGAGCGCGGATCCGGAGCGGGTCAGGGAGGAGATTGAGGATATTATCGGCCTGGATGCTTCGGATGCGCCTTTGATTTCCGCGAAGACGGGGGTGAATATTGAACAGGTGCTGGAAGCGATTGTGGAAAAAATCCCTGCTCCGGCCGGGGACGCGTCGGCACCACTGCAGGCTTTGATCTTTGATTCGAAATATGACTCTTATAAGGGGGTTATCGTTTTTTGCAGGATTAAGGAAGGGACGGTGAAAACCGGAACCAAAATTAAAATGATGGCAACCGCGGCGACGGCGGAGGTGGTAGAAGTGGGCTATTTCGGAGCCGGGCAGTTTCTTCCGTGTGAGGAATTAAGCGCGGGTATGGTCGGCTATCTGACGGCAAGCCTTAAGAATGTGAAAGATACTCGTGTCGGCGATACGATTACGCAGGCTGACCGTCCGTGTGCAGAGCCGCTGCCGGGGTATAAAAAGGTGAATCCGATGGTATACTGCGGGCTTTACCCGGCGGATACGACAAAATATCCGGATCTTAGGGATGCGCTGGAAAAGCTGCAGCTGAATGATGCGGCGCTGCAGTTTGAAGCGGAGACGTCGGTAGCGCTTGGATTCGGGTTCCGGTGCGGATTTTTGGGCTTGCTGCATTTGGAAATTATACAGGAACGGCTGGAGCGGGAATTTAATCTGGATTTAGTAACAACTGCACCTGGCGTTGTTTATCGTGTCTATAAGACGGACGGTACAATGATAGAACTGACAAATCCATCCAATCTGCCGGAACCTGCGGAGATTGATTATATGGAGGAGCCGGTTGTGGATGCGGAAATTATGGTGTCCAGCGAATATATCGGGCCGATTATGGATCTGTGCCAGCAGCGGCGCGGAATTTATATCAGCATGGAATATTTGGAAGAGACACGCGCGCGGCTGAAATATACAATTCCTTTAAACGAGATTATATATGATTTCTTCGATGCGTTAAAATCACGCTCACGCGGTTATGCATCGTTTGATTATGAGATGAAAGGCTATCAGAAGTCCGAACTGGTGAAGCTGGACATTCTGATTAATAAAGAAGAAGTGGACGCGCTTTCCTTTATCGTATTTTCCGGGACAGCCTATGAGCGCGGACGCAGGATGTGCGAGCGGCTCAAGGAAGAGATTCCAAGGCACCTGTTTGAAATCCCGATCCAGGCAGCGGTCGGAAGCAGGGTAATTGCCCGGGAGACAGTACGCGCCATGCGTAAAGATGTGCTTGCAAAATGCTACGGCGGCGATATTACGCGTAAGAAAAAGCTGCTGGAAAAACAAAAGGAAGGCAAGAAGCGGATGCGCCAGGTCGGAAATGTGGAAATTCCGCAGGAAGCCTTTATGAGCGTACTCAAGCTGGATGAAGATTAAAGTGGAAGAGCTGGAATTATATATTCACATCCCGTTTTGTGTTAAAAAGTGCCAATATTGCGATTTTTTGTCTGCGCCTGCGCCGGAATCTGCTATACAGGCATATCTGGATCAGGCGATGCGGGAAATCCGGGCAGTTTCCAGGCAATATACGGCATATCAGGTGAAAACGGTATTTATCGGAGGCGGGACTCCGTCGATCTTAACGCCGTCGCAGACGCAGCGTTTGCTGGAGCAGCTGGATCAGAGCTTTTGTATTGCGCCGGGTGCAGAGGTTACGATCGAATGCAATCCCGGGACATTGGATGCCGCAAAGCTGCGGGCCTACCAAAACGGCGGTATCAACCGGCTTAGTATGGGCCTGCAGTCCGCACAGGAGGAAGAGCTGCGCCTGCTAGGCAGAATCCATACATTCCGGGAATTTCAATCCAATTATGCACTGGCACGCAGCATGGGCTTTGAAAATATCAATGTCGACCTGATGGCAGCCCTGCCCGGACAGAAGGCGGACACTTATGCACGGTCGCTGGAAAAAGTCATTGCACTGGCGCCGGAACATATTTCTGCATACAGCCTGATCATTGAAGAAGGGACACCGTTCTTTGAACGCTACGCAGAGGCAGACCGTCTTCGTGCGAAGGGAAAAAGCCAACAGCTGCTTCCCTGTGAAGAGGAAGAAAGAAACATGTATCAGCTGACAAAAGAGCTGCTGCTCCAGGCAGGTTACCATAGATATGAAATCTCAAATTATGCGCTGGACGGCTTTGCATGCCGGCATAACACCGGATATTGGAAACGGAAAAATTATCTTGGGATAGGGCTGGGAGCCGCATCCATGGTAAAAAATCTGCGCTTTTCCAATACGTCAGATTTGTATAAATATTTAAAAGCAGATTTTAAAAATAATAAGAATGCATATACAGATATATATCAGCTGAAAATAAATGAACAGATGGAAGAATTTATGTTTTTAGGCTTGCGTATGACACAGGGGATCTCTGCGAAGGATTTTCAAAATCAATTTCATAAAGATATTGAAGAAATATATGGACAAGTTTTAAACAAGCATTTAAATGAAAAATTAATAAATAAAACAGCAAGCGGTTTTTGCCTGACAGAATTTGGGACAGACGTCAGTAATTACGTGATGGCAGAATATTTGCTTGACGCATAATGCGTTTGGCAAGCATCGCAGAATATTTGCCTGACGTATCATGTGTTTGATAAGCATTACGGTCACCCGAATCGGCGTTGGCAACACCTGAAAGGAGCGCTAAATATGGGAATTACAGCGGCATTTATGTTACCGCACCCGCCTGTTATCCTGCCGGAGATCGGCAAAGGGGAAGAAAAAAAGATACAAAAAACAATAGACGCCTATCATCAATCAGCAAAAACAATAGCCGCGCTTTCGCCGGAAACCATCGTCGTAATTTCCCCGCACCAGACCATGTACGCGGATTATTTTCATATTTCGCCAGGAAAGGCTGCACAAGGAGACTTCGGGCAATTTCGGGCCGGCCATGTAAAAATAGAAGCTGCTTATGACACCGGGTTTACAGGGGAACTCTGCAAAAAGGCAGATCAGCGCGCACTGCCTGCCGGAACCGATGGAGAGAGGGACAGACGGCTGGATCACGGGACAATGGTGCCGCTGTACTTTGTCAACCAATATTGGAAAGACTACCGGCTGGTGCGGATCGGGCTGTCCGGGCTGCCGTTTCAGAAACATTTAGAGCTTGGACGGTGTATCCGGGAAACGGCAGAGGCTTTAGGGAGGAAGACGGTGCTGATTGCCAGCGGGGATTTATCACACCGGTTGAAAGCAGACGGCCCGTACGGATATCAGAAAGAAGGTCCGCAATACGATACCCGTATTATGGAAGTAATGGGGAAGGCGGATTTTTCCAGGCTGATGGATTTTTCAGAAGATTTTTGCGAAAAAGCCGGAGAATGCGGACATCGGTCTTTTCTCATACTGGCAGGGGCACTGGAAGGATTGGAAGTGGAAGCGGGTCAGCTGTCTTACGAAGGCCCGTTTGGTGTTGGGTATGGGATTTGTACTTATCAAAACAAGAAAGGATGAGATTTTATGGTACAGCAAAAGCATCAGGCAGACCCCTATGTACAGCTTGCCCGCAAGACGATTGAGGAATATATCCGCACCGGCAGCATCATAGAACTGCCAAAAGACCTGCCGCAGGAAATGTATGAGACACAAGCAGGCGTCTTTGTTTCGATTAAGATCAAAGACGGCAAAAGAGGAGGCAGCGGACAGACGGCAAGGCTGCGCGGCTGTATCGGGACGATTGCAGCCGTTCAGCCTTGCGTTGCAGAAGAGATCATTCAAAACGCGGTCAGTGCATCGACCTTAGACCCCAGATTTTCTCCCATTACGGAAACAGAACTGGATCAGCTGATCATCAGCGTAGATGTGCTTGGAAGCATGGAAAAAATAAACACGCCGGATCAGCTGGATGTCAGGCGCTATGGCGTAGTTGTCACAAAAGGATACCGGCGCGGGCTGCTTTTGCCGAACCTGGAAGGCGTAGATACGGTACAGGACCAGGTCGCGATTGCAAAACAAAAAGCCGGGATCGGAGAAGGGGAATCTGCCGAACTGGAAAGATTTGAGGTAGTACGCCATATTTAAAAACAATTCTTAGAAATTGCCCCTCAATAAACGTATTTTTTGGAGCAGTTTCTTAGCATCTGAATCAGAAAGGCAGCTTATGAGAACGATCTGTAAGACCTGTATGCACCACTGCAGCCTGGAGCCCGGACAAAGCGGTATCTGCGGTGCAAGAAAAAATGAAAACGGGATAATTGTCTGTGCGAATTACGGCAGGATTACGGCACTGGCGCTTGACCCGATTGAGAAAAAACCACTACGTATGTTTTATCCTGGCAGCATGATTTTGTCTGTCGGAAGCTATGGGTGCAACCTGAAATGCCCGTTTTGCCAAAATTACGAGATTTCGATGGAATATGGCAGCCGCGCGGAGCGCGCCGTATTTTTATCCCCGGGGCAGCTTGCAGATAAAGCGGCAGAGTACCGGCATGCCGGAAATATCGGCGTGGCATTTACGTACAATGAGCCTTTGGTCGGCTGGGAGTACGTGCGGGATACGGCGAAGCTGGTGAAAGAGGCGGGTATGAAAAATGTAATTGTGACGAACGGGACAGCTTCTTTGGAAGCGCTGGAAGAAATCCTTCCATTTACCGACGCGATGAATATTGATCTGAAAGGCTTTCGAAATGACTATTACCGCAGGCTCGGCGGGGATCTTGATACGGTGCTTGCGCTGATCAGACGGGCAGCGCAGTCATGCCATGTAGAGCTTACGACACTGATTGTGCCCGGTGAAAATGACGACCCGGCACAGATGGAAGAGCTGGCGAAGTGGGCGGGACCTGATCTGCCGCTGCATGTGACGCGGTTTTTTCCGAGGTATCAGATGGCGGAAAAAGATGCGACGGATGTGCAGATGGTGTATAGGCTGGCGAATATTGCAGGGAAATATGTGAAGCATGTGTTTGTGGGGAACTGCTGATGGAAGGTGTGGCTGACCGGCAGAGTCGTCCGGCTAGCCACATTTTACAGATTGGTTTTGCCACGCACTATCTCATAGCAGCACTGTTCACACATTTCCAATTCATCCTCTTGCACACCCCAATCTTGCGGGATTTGCTTTCGTTCCACGCATACAGGCTTCCACACTTGAAAAGCATCCAGTTTTTCCAGAACATCTGCATCCAGCTGTTCCGCCAGGATTCTTACCTTTCGGATGCTTGGAGGCGGGTAGGAGGCCCCCATCCAGATTTTCCAGATCTCAACCTGCGGCGTATGTGCCAGCATTTCCCGGATATACCGGATGACCTGCATGGCGCGCCCTTTGGTATACCGGCTCCACTCCAGGCTGGCACAATACGCCTTTTCTGTCAGAATATCTTCAGATTTTTCCATGGGACAGATTGCAAAGTCGTTCTCATAGCCGCAGTCTTCCCAAATGCCGTTTTCGGGATCCATCAGCCAGCTATCGGTATATAACAGCATTTCCGGATCGTCTTTGTCTGTTTTTTCATCTTGCAGCAGCAACGCTGGAACTTCGATCCCGCGTGCCAGGGCTTCCCGTATGGACATGGTCTGGTTATGCGGGTTTTTTACTTCTGGAAAAGGTATGTCGGATGCAAAATATATCAATGCGCTCATGGGCAGGAAATTCCTTTCTATAAATTTAAATATAATTTCAATTGCGCATTCTAAAAATTCCGTTGTACGCCAAGCACATTCATTAATGCTTCTTGTAAAACCCTTGATATATTGATTCCAGCATGCTCGGCTTCATAATTGAGCCAGCTAGGAATGGTTACATTTTTTCTAACTGCTTTTGTATCAATTTTCCTCCTATACTCCCCGGAATCAATATCAACATAAGACAAAATAGTTTCACCATCATCTGAAAATGTTCCTTTTGTAATATCTAATGTATCAGATGGTTTTGGAATATCTTTTTCATGATCTTCTAATGTAACGCACATGAGCTCCATTGCATCCCTTGCCATATCAATAGCATTTTTCATATCTTTTCCTTCAGTTAAAACCTCTAAATCGGGAACTTCAACTAAAATACAATCTTCCGTTTTCGTAAATAAAACCGGATATACTGCTTGCATATTATTTTCCTCCTATTATCCATTTCTAACTATGAATTATAAATGAGACAGAGTATTTATTTTAATCCTCGTCTCTTTAAAATTGCTTGTGCTAATCTTTCTGGTACTTCTTTGTGTCTTTCAACCGATTCAAATTCATTATTTCCACGTCTGTAAATATCATGATTGCTTCCATGATGATCAAAAACAAACCCACCAGCTTCTAATTTTTTAATTCAATCTCTTTGTTTCAATAGTGTTAACTCTTTATATATGGATAATACACATTTTATACGTATGTGTCAATGACTATTTATACTTACTTTATTGCAGGCCTATCTGTGGTGGCTGTTCACACCTTGTTCAAGCACTTGCTGCTTGGACAAGGCCAAAAAATGTGGCCTGCCAAGCATCCAGCCCTTCGCCGAAGGCGAACTGTAACGAAAAACCAAAGTTTTTTATCTACACCCTATTCTTTCAGGCGCATCTTGTAGCAGTTTTCCATATGTGTTACAATCAGAAAAACAAGCAAAGGAGATAGCAATCATGAAATACGATTTTACTTCCATTATGGACCGCAACGGAATGGATGCGGTAGCTGTAGATGGCCTGGGAGTGGGATATGCGCCGGCGCCGCCCAAAGAAGGATTTGATTTTATCCCGATGTGGGTTGCGGACATGAATTTTCCTACAGTACCTTCGATTCCGGAAGCGATTATCGCGCGCGCCAAGCATCCGGCTTACGGATATTTTGAAAGCAGGGACGAATATTTTACATCGATTATCCGCTGGCATGAAACACGCAACGGCGTAACCGGGCTGCAAAAAGAACAGATTGGTTATGAAAACGGCGTACTTGGCGGAGTCATCTCCGCGCTGACCAGCTGTGCGGCGCCGGGGGATGCGGTGCTGCTTCATAGTCCTGCGTATATCGGATTTACCGGATGCCTTACAAACAACGGCTATCAGATCGTACACAGTGAACTGAAAAAAGATGCCGACGGCATTTACCGCATGGATTATGAAGATATGGAAGAAAAGATTAAAACGCATAAAATCCATGCCGCCGTCTTTTGCTCGCCGCATAATCCGACCGGACGTGTCTGGGAGCGTGAGGAGCTGGAACAGGCGATGCAGATTTTTGAAAAATATGAAGTGACGGTCCTGTCAGATGAAATCTGGTCGGATATTTTGTTAAACGGCAGCAGGCATATCCCGACCCAGTCCATAAGCGGCTATGCCCGTGAGCATACCGCGGCTTTTTATGCGCCGAGCAAGACGTTTAACCTGGCCGGACTCATTGGAAGCTATCATATTATTTATAACCGCGCGCTGCGCGACCGGATCGTATCCAAAGGGTTAAAACCGCACTATAACAGTATGAATGTGTTATCCATGCATGCACTGATCGGCGCTTACCGGCAGGAGGGGCAGGAATGGGTAGACGAGCTTTGCCAGACAATCAGCGGAAACGTCAATTACGCATGTGATTATATACAAAAAAACCTGCCGGGAATTGCGGTTTCGAAACCGGAAGGGACCTATATGCTGTTTTTGGACTGCACGCAATGGTGTACCGAACAGGGAATGACGCTTCAGCAGCTGCTGCAGGCGGGATGGAACGTCGGCGTCGGCTGGCAGGACGGCAGGCCGTTTTACGGGCCTTGCCATATACGCATGAACCTGGCGCTGCCGCTGCAAAGAGTGGAAGAAGCCATGCGGCGTTTATCTGCCTATGTATTTCAAAGGAGTATGTGATGCGCAAGGGGCCAGCAAGTCTTTTGCAGCCAGGCATGATTACGGCTGTGCCGTCGTAGATCTGATGCTGCCTGGAAAAGATGGGTTTGCGCTGCTGCCTGAACTGCAAAGTTATGATGTCCCGGTTTTGTTTCTGACAGCGAGAGCAGACCTGCCGAGCAAAATGAAAGGGCTTGCAGGAGGTGCAGAGGATTACATGGTTAAGCCTTTTGAAATGATGGAACTGCTGCTCCGTATGGATAAGATCCTGAAACGCCGTTCCAAGACGGAAGCGCCGGTTCAGATCCGGGATGTCGTGATCTATCCGCAAAGCCGGACAGTTACCAAAAGCGGCCAGGAAATCCGTTTAAAGCCGCTGGAATTTGACTGCCTGATGATACTGGTGCGCAATCAAATTTTGGAAAATTTTTCTGCAGGTATGGGCGGGCATGCTTGTACTGGCAGGCGGGCTGCTGCTGTTTTTATTGGTGCAGATGCACAAGATGAACTTGTCTGACTTATGCCGGTTCCAAACAGAAGAAATCCGCTTAAAGACAGGCAAAATCCGTGAGGACCTGCAGCAGGAAGGGGCCGGTATGGGCTCGGATGCGGTACAGCACGCGCTGCTGGTCTATGCATTTGAAGGGGCGTTTGCAGAGCGTGGTATTTTATGGAAAGGCACGCAGGAGGTGTATAACAGATCTCCGTATTGCCTGAAGGAGGAATTATGGGAGCAGGCACAGCAGCATCTTTGGATCAGCAGGCCGCAGACAGCCGGAGGGAGAAGACTGCTTGTTTTTTATGAGCCGAAAGCAGCTTTCGGGGTCAGCGGATACCGTTTTGCAGTGATTGCGGATGTAACAGATCTGGAACGAAGTACCAGGCAGCTGTTTTTTTCCGGCCTTGGGATTGCGTGTGTGCTGCTTTTGCTTACAGGCGCTGTGCTGTGCCGGAGCATTTTCAGGACGGTACGGCCGCTGATGACGCTGCGGCAGGCTGCTGTTCAGATTGCAGGCGGAGCATATGAGAGCAGGGCTATCGTAAGCGGAAAAGACGAGATTGCACAAGTCACAAGGAGCTTTAATCAGATGGCTGGCCAGGTGCAGGAGCATATGGCCAGGCTGGAAGACGCTAACGAAAAGCAGCGTCAGCTGCTAGTACTGCGTTGTGCAATTAACGGTGAATACAGTGCCTGAATTTTGTGTCAGCGCAAGGCGGAAGAAGGAAGAGATGTGGCCCCATCGTTGATTGACGACAACGCAGTGCCTGAATTTTGTATCAGCGCAAGGCGGAGGAAAGAAGCCATGTGGCCCTATCACTGACTGACAACAACGCAGTACTAGCACAAAAGGCAGGTGCTGTATTCACCGTTAATTGCACAACGCAGTACTAGCCGGACAAGGGGATGGCTTTACATGAACTAAAATTTAAATGTTGGCAGGCTTTATATGAATTGAAATGTAGATGTTGGCAGGCTTTACATGAACTGGAATTTAGATGTTGTAAAGCTTGCCATAACCAGACTCTGCGGGCTGTGGGCAGGGCATGCGCTAGGAGACACACCTTGGAAGGACATTTAAGGGGCGTTTTTAGCGGAGGTGAAATCCAGCGCTTACGGAGACTTAGACAGGA
>CANOET010000097.1 GCA_947564835.1 uncultured Eubacterium sp.
TGTGTCTCCCGGCGCGTCCCCTGGCCGCAGCCCGCAGAGTCGTCCGCTTAGCCACCTCCCCTGGCCAATCAAGATCTATCAAGAGAATAACATTACGTATATATGGAAGTGTGTATTCATGTTGATTCTGTCGGATATGCAAATTTGTTTACTCCCATAAAATAAAGCGGATATTCCAGAGGCAGTGGTGTCTGGCAGAAAGATAAGCTTGCGTACCATACACCGGCTGCTGCAATGAGGATCTGGTTTTACTATTTCTAAAAAGAGAAGCTGACATCAGTGGTCTGTGCTGTCTGGTGCAAATGGCTGTGAAAGCTTTGCTTTCATATTTTTAAGCAGAAAGAGCGAGATCAGAAGCACCAGCGGGAACAGGCATCCGGTAAGCATCCCTGCTTTTAAGTTATTGTCCGCATGCTGTGTCACAGAGCCGACCAGCCCCGGCCCGCATGCGCCGCCCAGGTCGCCTGCCATGGCGAGCAGGCCGAACATGACTGTCCCGCCGCCCGGGAGGTGGGCGGAACAGATACTGATCGTGCCGGGCCACATAATGCCGACGGAAAATCCGCACAGCATACATCCTGCCAGCCCAAGAACCGGATTGTCTGAAATGGATGAAAGCAGATAACAGAGCAGACACAGACATCCGGATCCGGTCATAAATTTCATTAAATCCATCCGGCTGCCGTATTTTCCGAAAATCACACGGCTGATTCCCATCGTTATTGCAAACATACAAGGGCCGGCCAGATCGCCCATTGCTTTTGACAGTCCAAGTGCGGATTCTGCGTAAGCGGAAGCCCATTGGGCCATGGACAGCTCCGAAGCGCCTGCGCATACCATAAGGATGATGGAGATCCAGAACAGCGGAATCTGCAGCAGGCGGCTTATTTTCATGCCTTTGCCGTCGTCTGCGGGATGTTCGATCGGACAGGTGGCAAAGTTGCAGATATTGGAAAGCGGGATCAGCGCCCACAGGCAGGCAAGCCATTTCCAGCGGCTGATCCCGAATACTGCAAAAAAGAGGGTAGATATAAGTACCATGCCCACCGATCCCCAGCAATAGAAGGAATGCAGCAGGCTCATGACAGCCTCTTTATGCGCAAAAGGACACGCTTCTACGATCGGACTGCATAAGACTTCGATCAGGCCGCTTCCGATGGCGTAGATGATGACGCTGGTGATGATACCTGCCAGCGGATGGGGGAGAAGGTCAGGCAAAAACGCAAGGCCGGCCAGTCCTGCTGCAGCACATAATTCAGAAGCGACTACGCATTTGCGGTAGCCGATGCGGTCTGCGAAATAAGAGCATAGGATATCTACGAACAGCTGGGTCAGAAAAAAGATCGTAGAGATCAGGGCGATGCTTCCTAACGAAATCTGATATTCCTTATGAAATCTTAAAAAGAGCAGCGGCGCAAAGTTTGCCGTGACTGCCTGTGTAATAAATCCCAGATAACAGGCGGTCAGTGTTTTTTTGTAATTTTGGGCCATGTTGACATTTGTTCCTCTCACTGTTATGATGAATTACATTATATGGTAATAGACGGCCGATAGCAATAGAATAGATTGCATTTTTATTTGTACTTGTGCCCGCCCAAAGAAAGATGAGGAACCCTATATGAATATACGCAAAGCAACCACGGATGACATCCGGCAGATCCTCCAGATTTACGCCTATGCACGCACGCAAATGAAACGCTCCGGCAACCCCGGCCAATGGAAGGACAGTTACCCTGCTTTGGAAATCATAGAACAGGATATCCAAAATGGCACCAGCTATGTCATAGAAGATACGGCCCAGGCGGAAGCGGAACCGGAAATTGCTGCTGTTTTTGTATTGATCCATGGAGACGACCCTACGTACCGGCGGATTGAAAACGGAAGCTGGCTGAATCATGAGCCTTATGCAGCAGTTCACAGAATTGCCAGCAGCGGGAAAAGGAAAGGCATCCTGCGCTGCTGCCTTTCCTTTTGTGAAGCAAGGGCAGCCAATATCCGGATCGACACCCATGCAGACAATCATATTATGCAGCACCTGCTGGAAAGCAGCGGGTATTGTAAATGCGGGCGGATCTACGTCGCTGACGGCAGCCCGCGGATTGCCTACCAGAAGAAAACGGATGTACCGCTTTACGAATCCTCTGCCTGCGGAAATAACAAAGCTGCCTCCACGCCATCTTCCTGATTGCGCACAGTCAAATCCGCATGCATGATTTTGGCATAATACGCGGCAATATACAGTCCGAGCCCATGCGAACCGGAACCATGCTCCCCGCGGACAAATGGTTCAAACAGATGCGGCAGGATCTCTTTTGGGATCTCTGCCCCTTCGTTGCGGATGATGACGCCTGTATCCGATACGATGACCTGAATGCGGTGTTTACAAGGTGTATATGCAGCTGCGTTGGACAACAGATTGTCCACAATCTTTGCAAGGAGACCGGCATCTGCCCGGACAGCTGCTTCGTGCGGCCCTTCTACCGTTATTTCCAGCTGCTTCTCTGCCGCTGCTACCTGATAAGAAGCTGTCTGTGCCTGTACCAGCGTATACAGAGGAACACTTTGCCAATACACCTGGTCACGCCTTCGGTGCAGGGACAAAATCTCGTCTGTCATCCTGCGCATCGAGAGCAGCTGTTCTTTTACTTTTGGCAGATACTTCTCCCGGTCTTCGTATTTGCCGACCCGGGCGATCATACCGTCGAGCAGCAAAAGCGCTGCCGTAACAGGCGTTTTCAGCTGATGGGAGGTTGCGCGCAAAAACATTTCCTGCCGTTCATTTTCTTCCCGCAGGCTCTGGTTGATATCTTCAAGCTTGCGGTAAACAGGCTGCACAATGCCGTTGGAATAGATTCTGGAAAACAAGAGGACCAGGATCAAAATGACGGCGCACAGCATCGGGACACTTTGCAGCACAATCGGACGGATTTCTTCCATTTGGGGCGTTACAACGGGCAGCATGGAGCATACGGCTCCGTCGGATACTTTTTCAAAGGCAAGATAATTGGTGTATTGGTTATTTCCATCCGAAACGGCCGTTTCCAGAATGATCTCGTTTCCCGATCCCATATGCACCTGGAACGATTCTCCATAGTACAAGCCTGCAGCCCCTTTTTCATGCAGTACTTCCACAGAAAACGGAAGCTGGCTGCTATTTTTTACAAGCAAAGCCAGACGGTTTTGCCAGGCAGCTATTTGCTCTCCAAGCAGCTTTTGATCCCTGTCAGATTCCCAGCCTGCCAGGCTGTTCCCTGTTATTTCCCGCAGATATGACTGTATTTCTTTCAGCAGCTGCTGCATGTTCTTTTCTGTCACGGTCAATCTGAGCGAGGTCATTTTTGATGTAAATTCCACGTATGGTTCCTCAAACGGGATTTTAACAGAAATACATGCGGTCGGATTTTTGACACGTACCTGGTCATACGTACCGGTTTCTAGAAAAGCCCGGTGCTGTTCCCTGATTGCTTCCAGGTTCTGCTCTTCTGTATACGAGACGTACAATGACGGCAGCATCCAGATAAAATAACCGATCAGAAGCAGCATCATAACTGCTGCCAGCAGCAGGCTGTAACAAAGGTTTTTTCTGCCGAGTTCTTTCATACATCCGCCCCCTGGTCGTACTGATAGCCAATGCCAATCACCGTTTTAATACATGCGGCGGGCAGTTTTTTCCGTAAATTCTTGACATGCGCATCTATAATGCGGTCATTGCCGATATAATCTTCATTAAAAATGCGCAGGATCAGCTGTTCCCTTGTAAATACCCGGTTCGGCTCCTCATACAGCGCCTGCAGAAGAAGGTATTCGCTTAATGTCAGCGGAAGCTTTGTATCCTGATAATAAGCACAGTAAGCTTCCGGCAAAAGCCAGATGCCTTTTTGCCCGGAAGCATCCTGCTTTTGCGCCTTCCCGGCTGTGCGGCGCAGGATGGTTTCCATCCTTTTTAACAGGATAATCGGGGATACCGGTTTTATAATATAATCATCTGCATACAAATTAAACGCCTGCACCTGTGTCCGTTCATCGTCCAGCGCTGTCAGCATGAGAACAGCCATATCCGGAAACTGCTCCCGGATATGGCGCAGCACGCCAAAGCCATCGATCCCCGGCACTATAATATCCAAAACAGCCGCGTCAAATGCATACTGCCCCAGCAGCTTCACGGCATCATCGCCGCGTGCGGCAGTGGTCACTTCGTAACCGGATATGGTCATGTATTCTTTTAATACTTCCTGTATGTCAGGTTCATCTTCTAAAAAAAGTATCTGATATGTTTTGTGCGGTGTCATTTAAAATCCCTTCTAATTATTGAAAGCAGCGGATTGGCACTGTATCCGGGCAATCCCAGCTGTGCCCGGATACAGCGTCAAATGGCAGGTTATGTCCGGGTTACAAAAGCATTTCTTCCCATTCGGCTTCTTTGAATCCGACCAGTACCCGGCTGCCATCCACAAGAAGCGGCCGCTTGACAAGCATCCCATTCGTTGCAAGAAGCTTTAGCTGGTCTTCCTCGCTCATAGTGGGCAGTTTATCCTTTAACTGCATCTGTTTGTACAACATACCGCTTGTATTAAAAAATCTCTTAAGCGGCAAACCGCTTGTATGGTACCACTCGTTCAGTTCGTCATAAGACGGGTTTGCTTCTACTATGTGGCGGTCCGTATAAGCAATCTGATGTCCGTCCAGCCATTTTTTCGCCTTTTGGCAGGTGGAACACTTTGGATATTGTATGAATAGCATTGTTAGTCTCCTTCCTGTATATTCGATAGAGATCATGATTCATCTGACAGTATACCATACGCTGTAAATGCAGATCAACCACACAGGCTCTATTTTCATTTGTGAATTACAATGTTTCACGCCATCTTCATACGCAATTCATATCCATAGGGTATAGTAATCATAGTTCAAGCAGCCGGATCATTCAGGCTGCGGCGCAAAACAGAAAGGAGCTGGCTTATATATGCTGCTAAAAATTGAAGACCTGACCGTCCGGTTCGGTAAATTTACCGCCCTGGATATCCATACACCCATCTGTATCGAAAAAGGCGACCGCATTGGGATTATCGGTTCGAACGGCGCGGGAAAAAGCACGCTGATCAAAAGCATTCTCGGTCTGGTGCCGTATCAGGGAACGATTCGAAGCGCCCTGAAACCGGAGGAAATTGCGACCCATATGCAGTTTAATGAATACACGGACAGTATGCCGGTCCGCTACATTATGGAAGCAATTTTACAGACGACAGTTACGAAGAACCAAAAGCTGCAGGATCTGATCGATTATTTTGAATTTGGGGAATGCCTGAAAAAAAGATACAGCAAACTGTCCGGCGGCCAGAAACAGCGGTTTACGATTATTTTGATCCTGATGCAGGATGCACCGCTTACGTTTTATGATGAAGTGACTTCTGGGCTGGACTTTGAGACGCGCCAGAAGCTTGTGGAAAAGCTGGCGGAGTGGTACCGCGGGAAAGATACCAGCCTGTGTATGGTTTCGCACTATTATGAAGAGCTGGAGCAGCTGGCGGATAAGCTGCTGATCTTAGATCAGGGCAGGGTGATCGATTATGGGGGACGGGAAGAGCTGTTTTTGAAATATTGCAAGCGGGCGGTGCTTGTGCTGGATGCCAATGAGAAAAACAGGCAGCTGACCGGGGACTGCCGCAAACTGGCCTCGCCGCAGCATCTGCTTGTGCTGTCTTGTTCCAATGAGGAAGAGGAGCTGCAGATCGTACAGCGCCTGGTCCGGCATAACGTGAACTTTAAGCGGAGCAACCATGATATTGAGAGCATTTATATCAATGCAAAACTGGAATATGAAAAGAGCCGGGGATATTTCCGGCAGGGAGGGCAGTATGCAGGATAAAAAAAGAAAGATCTTTACACCGCAAATGTTGAAATTTGAAATGTTAAACGTGCTTTGCAATCCGTATACGCATATTTTCGGCGTCGGGCTTCCGATTCTATTGGCAATGCTGATTACCAAAGTGGCAGTGTCGCAGCTGCCGGCTGAAGAACTGCATCCGATGGTAGCGACTTCTGTTTATCTTGGCATGGGGACGCTGATCCCGATGGCGGTGCTCCTAATGGGTTACGCGGTCAGCTATGCGCAGGAGCTGTCCAAGGGGATACCGGAGCGGATGCATTTATTTGGGATTAAAAACAGTGTGTTATTTTATAACCGGGCGCTTGTGCAGCTGATTTTTCTGACTGCGGCGTTTCTGCTCTTTTTTCTGACGGGCTTTTTGTTTTCCGATATCCAAAAGCCGGAGTTTAGCGGGCTTGTGATTTATGTGGCCTGCATGGTCGTATTTAGTGCGATTTGCCTGGCAATTGCACATGGAATTGCCTGTATGTGCCGGAATTTTGGGAAAACGTATTGTATCAGCATGATCTTATATTTTGCGTTTATGATACTGGGCGGCATGATGGGGATCAGCTACGAGAATCTGCCGAAGTGGGCGCAGACGGCAGCAAAGCTGCTGCCGGTTACGTATATTAACAGGGATTTTTATAAAATCTGGACGGGAGAAAGCTATCATTATATGCCGATGGTGCAGTCGTATTTGTTTCTGGGGGCGGTGTCCGGGATTTTACTGTTTGTGGCGTTGAGGGACCGGAATTAAGACGTCTTCATCTACAGCAAACGGACACTCCCAATGTCCCTTAATTTCTAACGGCTGCTCCGCCTTTTGCAATGCGTATACAGAAGTGATTTCTAATACATAATGACCGGATGTAAATTTTTCCCGTTCCAGGAGCAGCCCGGCCAGGGCCTTGTGCTCCTCCAAAATACCAGACGCGCTGTCCTGCCTGCCGGATGAGGAACAGATTTCCCTGCCGGATGCGTCTGTGATACGGTAATCGCCCAATGTGATGCGTCTGATATATCGCGGCCCGAAAGGCGGTTCTTCCGTATCCGGCAATTGGATTTGCAGCGGAAGCGTCAATGTTCCGTTTTCACTCACTGTATCCACAACACAGATGGTAATCTCATCTGCACCTTCCTGATACATTAATCCGGTAACTGCGCCATCCCAGCGGAGCACATCCTGAAAATAACCTTTGAGCGAACGGGCTGCTGTTGGCAGGCATACCATCGCGGCACAGCCAAGGATACAGGCAGCCATTGCCGCCGCAAGGATCTTCCGATACCTTGAGCCATTGGATTTGCGGTATGCTGCTGCAAAGTAATCTTCCGCTTCCTGTACATGGCGGCTGCTGATCCCGCCGACCGCCTCTGACAAATCTTTTCTGTTCATACTTCATAACCTTCTTTCCTTAAATACTTTTTCAGCTTTCCGCGGATCCGGGAAAGCCGCACGGACACACTGTTCTGGCTGCGTTTCATCCGCAATGCAATATCCGCGACAGGATCCGCATACCAATAGCGGCGCACAAACATTACACGGCTTTCCTGATCCAGCGTATCCAGAAAATCATCGATCAAGCGGGACAATTCCCTGGCGGACCATTCTGATTCCACGGTCTGCGGCGACGCCAGACAGTCCTCCAGTTCCTCCAATGCGGTATCATATGAACTGTTTCTTTTGAACGCGGTATTTGCATGGTATTTTGTGATCGAAAGATTGCGCACAATCCGGCAAACATAGGCAGATAAGCGGGCGGGCCGCTGTGGCGGTATGGTATTCCAGACACCTAAGTATGCGTCATTGACACATTCCTGTGCATCCAATGGGTTTTTTAAAATATGAAAGGCAACTTTGTGGCATATAGAACCATACTTTTCAGATAATGCAAGGATTGCGTGTTCGGAGCGTGTATAAAATAGGGCGATAATTTCATTGTCTTCCATGACAGATCACCATCCTTTCGATAAGTTGAGCAGCAGCCCGGATCTGGCTGAACAAAAAATACTTTTGATGTCGTGTTGCTTTTTTTGTTGGCGATGCGGACGCCCCTCTATTAGTTTACTAAAGATTCCAGGCTAAATCTTACACGAAAATGGATTTATTTCAAATCTCTGTATAAAAAAACTCAGGCTTACACATAATACCTCCTGTAAAACAGATATCTTAATAGAAAGAGGTACGAGACTATGATCTTAACTGAAAAAGAGACAACCGCGATCAAAGATCTGCAGACACAGGAACAAAGCTGTATTGAAAAGTACAACAGATACGGAAAAGAAGCAAAAGATACTGTCTTAAAGGACTTATTCCAGAACCTGGAAAAAGAGGAAAAACAGCATTACGAATCTCTTGGCAAAGTACTTTCCGGCAATGTGCCGACCTGCAACTGCAATGACAGGGACGGTAAAAATTACAGCCCGCAGGCAACCTACAATTCGATGACGGACAATGAGGATAAGAAAAACGACTGCTTCCTGGCGACTGACTGCATTGGTACCGAAAAAATGGTTTCTTCTGAATACAACTCCAATGTATTCAAGTTCTCAGAGCCAAGCCTGCGTAAGCTGCTGGCTGATATTCAGATTGAAGAACAGAATCATGCGGAAATGCTGTATAAATATAAGACGGTAAACGGCATGGCATAAGTATAGGATGATGGAAAGAAAAAGGATAGTTTACGCTATCCTTTTTTTAATCGCTGTTCACAGGCAGGATTGCCATTCATAAACCGATGATATAGACGAATGCAGTTGAAAGAAAAAGCATTGCTTTTTGCAGCGGAAGTGTGCTACTATGAATGGTAACAATTTTTCCCAGGAGGTTTTCATATGCATACGCAACCAAATCATTCCGCAAAGCCTTCAAAAACCAGCGTCCTGCGCCGTCTGGCGGCTTATTATAAGCCTTACCGGCGGGTTTTTTGGACGGATATGTTTTTTGCGTTCCTGTCGGCTGCTGCAGCACTTGTCATACCGCTTGTTGTACGTTATGTGACGTCTACGGTGCTTAGTATGGACATGCAAAAGGCGCAGGGCATGATCCTGAAATTAGGAGTTATAATGCTGGCCCTTGTACTGGTCCAATGGTACAGCAATTTTTACATCTCTAATTACGGCCATGTAATGGGTGCGAAGATCGAATATGATATGCGTGCGGAAATTTTTGACCATTACCAGCGCATGTCTTTTTCCTTTTACGACGAGCAGAAAGTCGGCCAGCTGATGTCCCGGGTGACGAGTGACCTGTTTGACATTACGGAGCTGCTGCACCATGGGCCGGAGAATATTGCGATTTCCTGTATTAAGATTATCGGGGCGTTTGTGATCCTGATGTCTATCAATACGTATTTGGTGATTGCGGCTTTTGTGCTCATACCGGTGATGCTCGTGTTTGCTTATTTCTGCAACAAGCGCATGAAGCTTGCGTTCCGTAAAAACAGGGAAAAGATCGCGGAAATCAACAGTCAGATCGAAGACAACCTTTCCGGTATTCGTGTTGTAAAATCGTTTGCGAATGAAGAAGTGGAGAATCAAAAGTTTCAGGCCGGCAACGATGGGTTTTTGGCGGCTAAGAAAAACAGCTATTTTTATATGGGGCAGTACCACTCAGGCCTGACCGCGTTTACAACGATGATCCAGGTGATTGTCATTGTATGCGGCGGATTGCTGGTTACAAAGGGGATTGTAAGTGTTACAGACCTGGTAACGTTCCTGCTTTATATTAATGTTTTTACGGATCCAGTGAGGACATTGATTGATTTTACAGAGCAGTTTCAGAATGGCTATTCCGGATACGAGCGGTTTATTCAGATGCTGGATATTATGCCGGATATTGAAGACGCACCGGATGCGGTAAAGCTGGAACAGGTGCGTGGGGATATCTGCTTTGAGGATGTGTCGTTTCAGTATTCGAAAGAAAATGACGCGGTACTGGCGCATATTAACCTGGAAGTCCCGGCAGGGGAATATGTGGCTTTGGTAGGGCCTTCAGGAATCGGGAAAAGTACGCTGTGCAGCCTGATCCCGCGGTTTTATGAAGCGACTGCCGGGCGGATTACGGTAGACGGCAAGGATATCCGCGGGCTTACGGTGAAGAGCCTGCGGGATAATATCGGTATGGTGCAGCAGGATGTGTATTTGTTCGCAGGCTCTGTGTATGACAACATCGCTTACGGCAAGCCGGGGGCTGGCCGCGAGGAAGTCGTCCGGGCAGCGAAGAATGCCAATGCGCATGAATTTATTATGGAGCTTCCGCACGGTTATGATACAGATATCGGCCAGCGGGGCATAAAACTGTCTGGCGGCCAGAAGCAGCGGCTGTCGATCGCGCGCGTATTTTTAAAAAATCCGCCGATCCTGATTTTTGACGAGGCAACCTCTGCGCTGGATAATGAGAGCGAAAAAGTCGTGCAGGAATCGTTGGAAAAGCTGGCGGCAAACCGTACCACCTTCGTGATCGCACATAGGCTGTCTACGATCCGGAATGCGCAAAAAATACTTGTGCTGACGGAACGGGGGATTGAAGAGCAGGGGACACATGAAGAATTGATGCAGAAAAATGGGATTTATGCGGGGCTGTATCAGATGCGGTAGCCTGGCAGTGTGGAATGGGAGCAGGATGCCAGGCCATTTCCGCGTCATTAGGTAGCCGCATCTATAAATATAAACCGCAGTGCAATATCGAAAGCAGGCTCCGGGCTGCCCTGTTTCAGGCTCCAGGCCCGGCGGCATCTGCGGCCAGTACGTATTTGATAATTTCGATAATTTTCTCCGCAGGCATATGTTCTTCCTCTAACTCCAGAATTAGGTTAAGAATCTCTCTTCCCGTCATTTCAGGTTCCTTCCTTTCTATTTCTATATTGAAGATTTATGAGGCCAGATCTGTTCATTAGAATGATTCCGCAACTTTGAAGATACTGATACTCTCTTTCATTTCGGACGATAAGGTTCCGAGTCCTTTGGTATTTTCCGTAATTATCTGCAGTTCATTGTACACATTTTCCACAGAAGCCATAATCTCCTGGATACTGGCGGCGTTTTCCTGTGCGGATGCCGCGGAGCTTTGTACGGCAGCGACCATGTCTGTACGGACATCTTCCAGCTCGTCTGCGGTTTCTTTGACGTTATGCATACGTTCTGTGGATTCCTGGATTCCGGTTTTTACCTGCTCAAAGATGTTCCCGGTCTTTTGGATATTTTGCCCTTGCTTAACGATGACCTCCTGCACTTCTTCCATCCGCTGCATGGCCTGGCTGGAGTTTTTTGTCAGGTTTTCTACCATTGTGCGGATCTCTTCTACTGCCTTGTCAGATTGTACGGACAGCTTCTGGATTTCGTCAGCGACGACGCTGAAGCCTTTGCCGAATTGCCCGGCCCTTGCGGATTCGATGGAGGCATTGAGCGAAAGCAGGCTGGTCTGGGAAGCAATTGCCGCGATCAGGTCTGTCGCGCTGCTGATCTTGTCGACAGAGTCTTTGGTCAGGCTGGTCTGCTGTGCCAGATAATCAATGGATTGGCGGACGGTCTTCATAGCGGTATTTAATTCGGTAAGCTCTGCGGTCGTCTGTACGGATACCTCCTGAATCTGGCTGGAGATCTCGTCCATCCGCTGAATCTGTACATGGCTGGCGCCGATCATCTCTCCCATGGCGGAGACGCCGCAGCTGGCAGTGCCTGCATAGTCAGCCTGGTTTGCGCAGCTGCCAGCCATTTCCTGCGCAGACTGTTCCAGTGCCTTCATGACATGCAGGATATTTTCGGAACGCTTCTTCAAAATATCTGCGTCTTCATCGAGCTGAAAACTTTTGGTACGCAGCAGGTCAATCATGGACAAGAGCCAGTTTTGCAGCTCTGTAATTTCTTTCCCGATCAGGCCGATTTCATCTGTGCGCCGCAGCAGCGCCGCATCTGCTTTTGCGGTCAGGTCGCCTTTGGAAATCCTTTGGAGCAGGCCCATGCCGGATTCCAGCGCGTTGACCATGCTGTTGACTAATTTTGTCAAAAAAAGCCCTGCAAGAATGAGGACAATGACAATTGCGGTCAGCATTTGCATGCGGATTTCACGAATAATGGCAGATACATCGGCCTGCGGGGTGCCGAGGAAGACCATGCCGACCGGTTCGTTGGTTCCTTCCTGATAAAAAGGGACATAACATGCAACATAGTGAGTCCCAAGGATTTCTACATCCCGGGAAATGTAATACTCCCCGTTTTTCAGCACTTGCCGGGCAACATCCTCAGGCGCGGCGGATTGAGTCTGGCGCTGCCCGTCTTTGTTTTTTATCGACGTCAGTATCCTGGTATCTCCCCAGAAAATGGTGACATCCATGCCGGTATTGTCTTTGATATGGTCTACAATGCCGTTGGACTGCGAAATATTCAGGCTGGACCCCTTCCAGAGGTCTCCGTTTTCATCGACCTGATAGGCGCCTTCGTTGCCGATTTCAAAGATATCCCTGACGGCCAGCGCCGCAGCCTGCATGCCGGCGTATGCCTGGTCATAGATGCCGTTGGCGGTGCGGTCTGCTGCCAGGATGAACATGCCGGCGCCCAGTAAGAGTACAGGCAGAAGTGCGATCAATAAGATCTTTGTGCGTAGCTTCATAAAATTTCCCCCATTGTCCTTTGGTTTTGTGTGCTACAGCCCGGGCAGAAAGGCTGACCTGCCTGCCCGGGCTGTTTCTGGAAAGCAACAATAAAAATGCTTTTTTATTATAACAATCATGAGGCTGGAGGGGAGGGCCTGTTTTTCGCGTAATGGGGTTGTTTTTTCACGTTATGGCGGCGGGAGGTGCAGGAGCTTCCTGTTATGAGAGGTGTCTGGTGTGCAAAATGATCAATGATGGGTGACAGAATTTACGTTTTGCAGTGCTTTTTAATTGGCTATGCGGACGCCGGATGAGGGGGAAATGGCCTGGCTTCCGGCTCCTATTCCAGAATGTTAAGAATCCCTAGGCATTCTGCATTTATACAGTGGTACCGTCCAGGCGCGTCGCCTAGTTCGCCCTGGCCACAGCCCGCAGAGTCGTCCGGTTAGCCACATCCCCTGGCTGACCAGGATCTATCGGGAAGCACCCAAAATGGACACTCACTTGTGCAGAGTGTCCATTTTTCCGTGATTCCATGCTGTAGTGTACTTCAGCAAAGTATCAAATAGTATACTTTTTG
>CANOET010000098.1 GCA_947564835.1 uncultured Eubacterium sp.
GCTGGTCGCAGGGGAAGCTGGCGAAAAAATGCGGCATCAGCCTGAATTTTATGGGGAATATCGAGCGGGGGACGCGCAGGATGAGCATGGATACTTTTGCCGGCCTGTGTAATGCGCTTGGGACGGATGCGGATACGCTGCTCTTTGGCATTGCTAAGCATGCGGAAACTCCGGTGCGCAGAATGTGGGGACAGGCAGGGATGCAGGATGGGGAAGAACCGAAGGAAGCGGAAGGCAGGAAAAGGGATGGGATGGATGCTGCAGGTAAAGAGGATGAAACGTATGCGATTTATGTGCAGATTATGAAATCTGTTGCGGATATCCTGCAGGGCGGTGATTCACACAAGGGCAGGAAAAAGCTATGAGGATCGCGTTTGACGGGCAGCTGCTCTTAGAACCAACGAAGACCGGGATTGCGTGGAATGCGCATCATCTTGTGCTGGAGCTGGCGAAAGACCCCCGCAATCAATGTATCATCCGGTGTTTTGCAGATATAAATGATAAAGAGCAAATGGAGGCGCTGCGCGTATACCGGGATGCTGGATGCGTGCTGGAATGCTGCAGGCGTATCCAATTTGTGTGGTATAAACTGATACAGCTGATTGTTCCGGTGCCGCACCGCCTGTTTTTCCGGTCTAAGCCGGATATTGCGCAGTTTTTTAATTTTACTGTGCCGCCCGGAGTTTTTGGAAAAAGGATTGTGTTTATCCATGATCTGGCATATAAATCCTGCCCGCATACGGTGTCTGTTAAGACACGCTTGTGGCTGGAGCTTTCTGTAAAAAAGAGCTGCCGGCGTGCGGACAGGATTGTGACGGTTTCGGAATTCAGCAAGAAGGAGATCATCAGGTATCTGCATATTCCAAAGGAAAAAATTGCAGTTGTTCCAAATGCGGCAGATCCGGTCCGGTATCATCCATGTACAAAGGAACAGGTCTGCGCTGTGAAAAAAAGCTTTGGCATCCGCGGAAAGTATTTTTTGTATCTTGGAACGGTCGAGCCGCGTAAAAATCTGGAACGGCTGATCAGAGCTTATGAAATGCTCTGCGGACAGGTAAAAAACGCGCCGTTATTAGTTATTGCCGGGAAAAAGGGGTGGCTGTGCAGAGGGATTTATCAAAAAGCAAAAAGGCTCCGGCGGCAGGGAAAGATTGTGTTTGCCGGGTATGTCAGGCAGGAAGATGTCCCGGCATTGATGAGCGGGGCACAGGCGTTTGTGTTTCCTTCCTTGTATGAAGGATTCGGGATGCCTGTACTGGAGGCGATGGCGTGCGGGACGCCTGTAATTACATCCAACACAGCATCCCTGCCGGAGGTCGTATCAGATGCCGGGATTACAGTGGACCCTTATTGTGAAAAACAGATCTTTCAGGCAATGCTAAGGATTTGCCGGGAGAAAGGCTTTCGTGAAAGTCTTGTGCAGAAAGGCATTGCCAGGGCAAAGGCGTACACATGGCAGCGGTCTGCAAAAAAGCTGACGGAGGTGTACCGCAGCCTGTATCCGGCTGAAAATCTGTAAGAAGGGAGGAAGCTATGGCACAGTGGTTCAAAGAATTGTTTGATTACCGCGAAATGCTGTTTTCGCTCGTACGAAAAGAGTTAAGATCGCGCTATAAGGCGTCTGTACTGGGGTTTTTGTGGACGTTTTTAAATCCGCTGCTGCAGATCGCGGTGTATTCGGTGGTGTTCCGTGTGATTATGAAAGTCAATATCGAGCGTTATTATTTTTATATGTTTGCCGGGCTTGTTCCGTGGATGTTTTTTACGACATCGGTGCAGGGCAGTTCGACTTGTATTATCAATCATGCCAACCTGGTGAACAAAATCTATTTTCCAAGGCTGATCCTGCCGATGGTAACTGTTACGGGGGGCCTTGTAAATATGCTGTATACGATGCTGGTTGTGTTTGCGATTGCCGTGATTGGCGGTGTTGGGATAAGCGTTTATCTGATTTATCTGCCGCTTGTGATAGCGTTGGAATATGTGCTTTGCCTGGGGATTGCGTTTCTGGTATCGGCGGTGACGGTTTACTTAAGGGATATGGAGCATATTATTTCCATTGTTTTGATGGCGGGCTTTTACCTGGTTCCGGTTGTTTATTCCAGGGATATGATACCGCAGGAGATGCAGCGTGTTTATCATATGAATCCGATGGCTGTCATTATCAGCGCGTTCCAGGATATCCTCTATTACAAAAGAATGCCCACGCTGGATCACTGGGCGGCGATACTGGCTGCCAGCCTGGCGGCAGTCGCTGCCGGAGCCTGGGCGTTCCAGGCGATGCAGAAAAGATTTGCTGAGGAGCTGTAAACATGGAAACAAATATGATTGAAGTCCGGCATGTATCCAAATATTTCCGGGTATTTTATGACAAAGGAAGTACGCTGAAAGAAAAAGCGCTGTTCCGCGAACGGAACCGGTGGGAACAAAACCTTGTGCTGGATGATATTTCATTTCAGGTCAGGCAGGGGGAATCGGTCGGGCTGGTTGGCCAGAACGGCTGCGGGAAAAGCACGATGTTAAAGCTGATCAACCGTATCCTGTATCCGGACGGAGGGAAAATTACGGCAAACGGGAAAATTTCCAGCCTGATTGAATTAGGCGCGGGATTCCATCCGGATTTGTCCGGAAGGGAAAATATATATACGAACGCGGCTATCTTCGGCCTGAAAAAACGGGAAATCGCACAGCGGGTGGAACAGATTATCGCATTTTCGGAATTGGGAAGCAGCATTGACCAGCCGATCCGGACGTATTCTTCGGGGATGTATATGCGTCTGGCCTTTTCGGTAGCGATTAATGTGGATGCGGATATTTTGCTGATTGATGAGATCCTGGCGGTCGGGGACGCCGCGTTTCAGGCCAAATGCTTTGACCGGCTTAAGGCTTTTAAAAAAGAAGGCAGGACGATTGTGATCGTATCCCATTCGCTGAGCCAGATCGAGCAGCTGTGCGACCGCAGTATCTGGTTTCAGGATGGGAAAATTCGGATGGAAGGGACTCCGATGGAAGTGCATCCGGCATACCTTGCTTTTATGGGAGAAAAAAAGCAGTCCGTACATCCGGATGCGGACCAGGACGGTACGAAGATGACGGCACCGCAGGACGGCAGCGCCAAACGCTGGGGAAACGGGCAGATTGTATTTTCCAAGGTGGAGATGACAGATAGATATGGCAATGCAAAAAAAAGGTTCCGGACCGGGGACGCGTTTTTGATCCGTGCGCATTACAAGATGCGGGGCGAGGTGGAACGTCCGGTGTTTGGCATCGGCATCTGGGATCAAGAAGGCAGGCGCTGCTATGGTACCAATACGCAAATGGACCATTGTGCGATGCGGTTTCCGCGCCAGGGAGTGGTGGAGTTTGCTTCGCCGGATCTAAGCCTGCTGCCGGGCGAATACCAGCTGGAAGCGGCAGTGGTCGGCGAAGACGGCCTGCCGTTTGATTTCTGGCACGAAGCGCTGTTTTTTCAGGTCTATTCGCAGATACAGGATCTGGGTGTCATGCGCATGGTACATCAATGGACAGTAAAGGAAGAAAAAGATGGCTGATATTTTCAAAACGATGACTGCAGGTGCGTGCTGGGATATCCGGACAGAAAAAAGGTTCCGCAGGCGCAAAGCGCTGGAGCCGTATGGCTTTAAGGTCTATTCCCAGAATGATGAAGACGGGATTATCAGTGAGATTTTTAAGCGGATCGGCACGACGGACAAGCGTTTTATTGAATTTGGCGTTGAAAACGGGCTGGAGTGCAATTCCCATTATCTGCTGTTAAAAGGCTGGTCCGGGCTTTGGCTGGAAGGAAGCAAAGAACAGGTAAGGCAGATTAAAAACCGTTTCCGTCCGGTGCTGCAAAGCGGCCAGCTGCAGTGCTGCCAGGCATTTATTACACGGGAAAATGTCAACCAGCTGTTTTTGGAGCATGGCTTCAGCGGCCAGATTGACCTTTTAAGCATTGATGTGGACGGGAATGATTATCATATCTGGAAGGCGGTCAAAGCGGTCAGCCCGCGCGTGGTGGTGATTGAATACAACGCGAAATTTCCGCCGGAATGCGAATGGATCATGCCGTATCATGCAGGGCATATCTGGGACGGCAGCGACAGGCAGGGAGCTTCTTTAAAATCGTTGGAAAAGCTGGGCCGGGAAAAAGGCTATCGGCTGGCCGGTACGAATTTAAACGGCATCAATGCGTTTTTTGTAAGAGAGGATTGTGCAAAGCGGAAATTTTTAAAGCCGAGGGCGGAAACGCTGTACAATCCGATGCGTTTTGTGTATCTGAAATATCAAAGCGGGCATCCCGCAAAAAACTGTGTCCGGTCGCAGATCGAGGGCATCGCGGGCGACGTTATCTATCTGGATCCGGAGCATGGCTACCTGCCAGGCCCTGGGTTTTACCCGGGGGAATATGACCAGGATGCGTTCCGCATCCAGTGGATGAACGAAAAGAAGGCGCAGTTTTATATATCCGGCCGGGGAAGGCGGTCTGTGCGTCTGCGGATACGTTTCCAGTGCATCTGCGAAGGGATGGCGGTCAGTATCTGCGCGGACGGGCAGGTGTTATATGAAGCACAGGCAGGGACCGAGAATACGGCTGAGCTGGAGCTTTTGAACCCGCAGCAAAAGGAAGTGCTGGCGCTGACCGTGCAGACGGACCGGCTGGATTATATCGACGGGTATCTGCATAACGGGGACCAAAGGCGGGTAGGGATCGGCATTGTGTGTGTGGACAGCGTCAAAGACAAGGATAGGGAGGGCGAAAAATACCATGGAGGTCAATATTGAACAGATCATGGAGGAAATCCGGGAGGAGATCCGGGAAAAGGGACTGACAAATGAGATTCCGTCTATGGAGGAACTGTCGGATACGAGAAAAATTATGGATGGATGGGGATGCTTTAGCAAAAGGCAGTTTGCGCAGGACTGGGAACGGATGAGCCAGATGCGGATTGAATATTACAGAGAGCTGGATTCATCGAAACGCTGGATCCGGTTTTTGGTTCTGGGTTTTAAAAAGGGATTCCGCAAGGCCGGATGCTTTTTGATAAAACCTGTGCTGGATGATATCAACTATTATCATATGCTGGTAGTAAGAGGATTCGGACATATCGGCAGTTACATCAGTGAGAATGAGTCCTTAAAAGAACGGGTGAAGAAACTGGAACAGGAAGTTGAGGATCTGTTGCATAAAGAACATGCGGGAGGAAGGTCATGAAAGTTATACAGCTTGCAGAGACCCTGGCATATGGTGATGCTATGGGGAACCATATCCTGATGACCGATCAGGCGCTGCGCAGGATGGGGATAAAATCCACAGTCTACGCTGTCAATATCCATGGTAATGTCCCACCTGGACGAGCCAAAAAATATCATTTTCTGACCAGAATTGACAGGGACGATATTCTGATGTTTCACATGGGAATCGGAACATCGCTGATTGATGAGCTTCCCCAATACCGCTGCAGGAAAATTATGGTCTATCATAATATCACGCCGCCGGATATGACAGGGGATTATGATACAGGCCTGGCATCCGGCTGTGCCTGGGGATACCGGCAGATGGGAACCATGCAGCAGTGGTATGACGGCATCATTGCAATGTCAGCTTATAACAAACGGGATTTGATCCAAATGGGGTATCCCGGGGATAAGATCTGGGTAATGCCTGCTTACTTTATACCGTTTACAGATTACCGGCAAAAACCGGCAGTACAGATCTTGAAAGATTACGGGAATAAAAAGAATATCTTATTTGTCGGCAGATGGGCGCCGAATAAAAAGCACGAAGATATGGTGCAGATATTTACTTATTATCAGAGAAATATAGACCCGGATGCCCGGCTGATCCTGGCGGGGAGCGGTGAAAACGGGGTTTATGCGAATGCGGTAAAGGAATATATCCAAAAAATCGGGACAAGAAATGTTATTTTTCCCGGACATATTTCATTCTCTGAATTGATAGCATTTTATAAAACAGCAGATGTATTTTTGTGTATGAGCGAACATGAAGGATTTTGTGTGCCGTTAGTAGAAGCTATGTATTTTCATGTGCCGATCCTCGCTTACGCGGCGGCGGCAGTACCGGAAACACTTTGCGGCAGTGGTATGTTAGTTGACAAAAAAGATCCTGTATTCGTTGCAAAAGCGCTGGACAGGCTTATGCATGATGAAAATGTCCGTGCAGCTGTTCTGGAAAAACAACAAAAACGTCTACGGTGTTTTGAAGAAAAAAGAACAGAACATGCATTTCAGGAATATATGAAACAGTGGGTTCGTGTTTAAACAATTGGAGGGAGCCGTGTGAGGAAAATAGCATTTGTTGTACAGCGGTACGGCACGCAAGTGAACGGCGGTGCAGAGTACTATGTGCGGATGATGGCAGAACGGCTGGCAGGTATTTATGATGTTACCGTGATTACAACAACAGCCGTCGATTATATGACCTGGGAAAAGTATTATAGGAAAAAAAGGGAAACGGTCAATGGCGTGAAAGTCATCCGTTTTGATGCCGAACGGGGGCGGGATATGCGGCTATTTACAGAAATGACGCAGATTTTATCGGAAAAAAGCAGGAGGCATCAAAAGATTACAAAAAAAGAATGGCAGCAGTGGGTCTGCAGCCAGGGGCCGGTCTGCCCGAAGATGGCAGAATATATTAAGGAAAAGAAATACGAATATGATGTGTTTTTGTTTGTTACTTATTTATTTTACACAAGCACCGTATGCCTTCCTCTGATCAAAGGCCGGGCTGTATTTATCCCTACGGCGCACGATGAAGTATACATTCATTTAAGCCCGTTTCGACGTCTGTTCCATATGCCCGGGCATTTTATATTCTTATCAGAAAAAGAAGGGGAATTTGTCAGAAAAACGTTTCAAAATCAGCAGATTCCAGGGACAGTATCCGGCGTAGGCGTACAGCTGCCGCCGTATAGGGAACTGCCGATTTATCAGGATATGGACTACCTTGTCTATGTTGGACGGATCTGTACCGGAAAATCCTGTGATGAACTGCTCCGTTTTTGGGAGGCCTACAAAAAACACAATCAAAATAATTTGAAATTAGTATTGATCGGAAAATGCGAGATGGATTTGCCGGATACGCAGGATTTGATTTACCGGGGGTTTGTAAGTGAAGAAGAAAAATTTGCTGCCATTGCGGATTCCATGGCAATGCTGCTGCCATCTATGCTGGAAAGCCTGTGTATCTCTGCTTTGGAAGCCTTTGCGTTACACGTCCCGGTCATTGCGAACGGCCATTGCGAAGTACTAAAAGAACACTGCAGAAAAAGCAACGCAGGGCTGTATTATGAAAACGAGCAGGAGTTTGAAGCTGTTGTCAATTATTTGCTGCAGCATCCAAAACAGACAGCCGTGATGCAGGAAAACGCAAAAGCCTATATGGAGCAGAATTATCAGTGGGATGTGATACTGGACCGTTTCTGCGGTGTCATTGAGACGGTCGCCGGGCAGCACTCGTAAGAAAAGATTAAAAAATCAGAACGCAGAAACAAAAAATGGAAGGAAGTTACAGACATGAGAATCGGAATATTAGGTCTTGGGTATGTAGGACTGACCCTTGGCATTGCAGCCGCGGACTGCGGCATAGAAGTATACGGGATTGAGATCAGCCAGCAAATCAAAGACTGCCTGCGGCAAAACCGGGCGCATTTTTACGAACCGGGGCTGGATGCCATGATCAGGCGCGTCAATGGGAAGCGGTTTTTTGTCGTAGATGAATTTCCGAAGCAGGCCGTGTTTGACGCATTTGTCATTACCGTGGGCACACCGTTAAAAAAGGGGGAAAAGCAGCCGGATTTTGACTATATTAAGGCTGCGCTGCGTACGATTCAGACAGCTTATACCGGAAAAGAGCTCGTCGTGCTGCGCAGTACGGTATCCGTCGGTACAACGAGAAATATTGTGCTGCCTTATCTCGAAGAGCTCTCAGGGATCCCGCAGGCTGAGCTATTGGTATCTATGTGCCCGGAGCGTACCGTAGAAGGGAAAGCAGTGGAAGAGCTGACGCACCTGCCGCAGATTATCAGCGGGAATCAGGAGCGGGCGCTGGAAATCGCACAGCGCCTGTTCCGCCAGATGACGCCTTATGTCATTCCGGTGGACAGCCTGGAGGAAGCAGAGCTGGTAAAGCTGTACTGCAACACCTACCGGGATCTGACGTTTGCGATCGGAAACGTATTCTGCAGGGCAGCACAGACCTTCGGGATCGACGGCGTGCAGGCGATTACGCATGCCAACCAGGGATATGACCGAGCCAGAATCTGTCTGCCCGGATTCGTAGCAGGGCCTTGTCTGGAAAAAGACGCCTATATCCTGACGAATAATATGGAAGCATGCACAAGCAGGGATTTTATTATGTCCGGGCGTACGTTTAACGAATCACTGGAAGATATGGTCGTAGAATGGGTGGAAAGCAGGATCGGCGCTGCGCAGGCAGGCAAGGTTGTCGCACTTTCCGGCATGGCATTTAAGGGGATACCTGAGACTTCGGATTTAAGGGGGTCAAGCTCTGTGTATATTGCAAAAAAGCTGCGGCAGAAAGGCTACACGCTGCATCTGCATGATTATGTGGCCCGCAGGGAAGAGCTGTGTGCGCTGCGCGTGGGCGAGGTCTACGAGGATATTTATGAAGCCTGCGAAGACGCATCGCTGCTGCTTGTCTTAAACAACCACAAAAAATACGCTGCTTTGGAAGCAAGGCCGCAGATCAGCAGACAGGCGGGGCAGTTTGCCATACTGGATGTGTGGGATGCCTGCACAGGCTTAAAATACGATAACCAGATCGACCGGTCTACGATCGGAAATATGTATATCCGCAGGAAGGAGGCTATGGCATGAGGGCGTTAATCACCGGCGGAGCCGGATTTATCGGGTCCTATCTGGCCGAGGAGCTTGCGGCGCGCGGCTGTGAAGTGTCCATATGGGATAACCTGTTTCGCGGCAAGTATGAAAACATCGCGCATCTGATCCATAACAGCAATTACTTTTACGAGCTGGATCTGGCGCAGGAAGAAACTACCGCACGGATGACAGAGCTTTTATTAAAAGAGCGTCCGGCGTATATTTTTCACTATGCAGCCATTAACGGGACACAATATTTTTACGATATCCCGGCAAAAGTACTGGAAGTCAACACAAACGCAACCTATCACCTGATGCAGGCAGTACGCGCGGCAAAACAGTCCGATGCGGGGTTCCATACCAAAATCATCTATGCGTCGTCTTCGGAAGTATACGGAGAACCTTTTTCGCTGCCGACCAAAGAAACCGACGTCACCTATGTAGTAACATCCCATATCCGCGACAGTTATGCCGCCGCCAAGCTGATCGGCGAGTTTTATGTCAAGCTGCTGGCGGAAGAGGCCGGCATGGACTGGATCATCCTGCGCCTGTTTAATGTATACGGGACGCGCATGGTCGGGACAAAATACGGGCAGGTGATCCCGGAGTTTATCAGCCGCCTGAAAGGGGGCGAATATCCGCTGTCGATCTACGGGGACGGGACGCATATGCGGTCCTTTTGCTATGTAACGGATAACGTAAGCAGCACGGTTGACCTGGCATACAGCAGCGCCAAAAATGAGATCTATAATATCGGCAACGACAAAGAAGTATCGATTCTGGAGCTGGGCAGCCTGATTATGAAGAAAATGGGGATGGAGCCGAAATTTAAATTCCTGCCGCAGCGGGAGGGAGACCATAGGCGCAGATGTCCGGATACGTCTAAAATCCATGCAGTGATCGGGGAACGCACTTACCTGACACTGGATCAAGGAGTGGAGAGGATGCTGTAAGAATCAATGGAAAAGACAAGCGGAACACAAAAACATTCCGAAAAGACAAAAGCAGGGATGCTGGCAGTTTGCGCCGTATGCAGCGTGATTGCCGTAACAGTGTCCATTTTTGCTTTCACAAGAGGGCTTGCACATTCCGATATGGCGGCAAAGGTGCTGTTTGCGCATGAGCAGCATGTAAAGCACCAGTATTTTCCGGACGGATTTTGCTACAGCACGGGTGTGTTTATATTAGGGATTGAAAATCTGATTTACTTTTTTCTTACGTTTATCGAAGACTGGGTGCTTTGCAGGCAGGCGGCGCAGTTTGTGCAGGCATTGCTGCTGTTTGGATCTGTTTTTATCTTTTTCAGAACGATATTCGGGAAAGAGAAAGGGCGGATTGGGTTTGCGGCCGGGGTTATTTTATTAGCGCTGCCGCTTTCGGATGTTGTTTATGATTTATATTATTATCAGGCAGCTTATACGAAAAATGTGATATTTTTGCTTTTACTGTTTGCGGCAGCCGGAAAGATCATGGCGGAGCAGAACCGGAGAAAAAAACAGATCTGGCTGTTGGTATTTGTGCTGCTGACAGTATGCAATAATTTCGGTATCCGTAATATTATGCTGATCGAAATACCTTGGATACTTACGGTTTTGATTATGTCTTTTGACTTTCCATCAGGGCGTTTTCAAACCGGGCTGTGTGAAAAGACAATTATTTCACTATCTTGCATTGCTACAGTAGCCGGGCTAATTTTTTTCAAATGGGTGGAGTCATATACAGGATGGGATAATCAGTTTGAAGCAGTTGCATTCGTAAAATTAGAAACAATGGTATCGCAGATTACAAATCTGATGAAAGCCATATTTGAAATATATGGGGTAGGCGAACATACAGCGTTAATCAGTCTGACAGGAATTGCACTGCCGTTTCGGTTTCTTTATATGTTAGTCAGTGTGGTAATTGTACCGGCAGCCTGGCTGATTTTTTGGAAACGCATCGATCATCAGATATGGAAATGGTTTGTAGGATATTGCTGGCTGAGTAATTTGTTTTTAACCTATTTCTTTCTTGCAACCTCAACAGGTATATCATCCTTCCATATGCTTTCAGCTTATATTAATAATACAATTTTGCTGGCGGGGGCATTCATTTATATTTGGGATCATCACATTTGGAAGAAAGCAATAGGTATCATATGCGTTGCATGTATCCTGCTTTTTCACAGTGCATACATGGTACAGTGTTCAGAAACGGTAATAGAAAATGAAGCTTTAGATAAAGAACTGATCCAATATTTGGAAGAAAACGACCTGGACTTCGGATACGCGGGATTTTGGAATGCATATAAGTATATGCTGCTGACCAGCGGAAAAATAAAGGTACTTGCCTATACAGGAGAACCAAATACACCCTGGTACTGGCTGACTTCCACAGAATGGTACGATCCCGGGTACCATAAGGGGAAGACCTTTCTGCTGCTGGGTAAAAATGAACGTGTGGCTGACAAATACTATCAAAAAGCAGAACGGGCGGACCAGGTCGGGGATTACACGGTTCTGGTCTTTGGACAGAATCTGACAGATGACCCTTATTTAATGTACGGCATCCTGCAGGAAGGCTATACACAAAATATCCAAACAAAAGATCTGTATACGATGAACAAAGCCTGGAGGAACGGGGACCGGATTTATCTGGAAGAAGGCGGCATGCAGTATGGGCCTTATCTCGAATTGGAAAGCGGGACCTATGAGGTCCGTATTGAAGGCGCGGGCTTAGAGCAGACGGTTTTTGAACTTTCCACAGGTGCAGATCATAAGCGGGAAGCCGTAAAAATGATCCAACAGACGCAGAACCAGGCGGTATATCGGTTTTCATTGGATGCATTTACCACAGAGGCAGAATTTATCGCTGTAAATACGGGAAAAAACGAGACGGTTATCGAACAAATATCTCTTACATATTTGAAGAAAAATCAGGAATCCATGGTTTTTTATCCATACCAGTTAGGCCATATGGGAGAAGCGTCTTATTACGGCGGAAGCATTCTGATAGAAGAAGGAGGTATGCAGTACGGCCCTTATGTACAGCTTGAGGAGGGGACATATGCCGTAACAGTTTACGGAGAAAATCTGGATCTGGCAGAGGTAAAAGTGACTGCAGATCAAGGGGACACTGAGATTGCTGCCAGTCATATCAGTAAAAAGGAGCATCTGGCGCAGTACCAGTTCCGTTTGGCGCATGCAGCAAAGGATGTGGAATGTCTGGTGCTGAATGATCAAAAAGAACCGGTAACTGTATCCAGGGTATGCATACAGAAGTCTAATGAATAATGAACTGCAGTATATCTGTTTTTAGATTGATATGCTAAATCGAAAAACAGGTCAGGGCTATAACATAGAAGACGAGGGTAGGTCATCCAAATATTTATCGAGTTTTTTGTCAAAGCTGAATACATTTTCGTGTTTGATTTTATGATAAGCAATAAGTAGACAATCTACAAAATCAAGCGAGATGGACTGATATATATCCATGGCATATACAATGCAGTCAGAATCTGCGATATGGATGATGCTTAAAATATCGTGGATGATTGAACTGATCTTCTCTTTTGGGGTGTGATAGACGTTTTTCAGTACATATACGACTTCTGCTATGACTTCCGGTTTTGTGTAAGCCCCAGCTGTTATGACTTTAGCAGCTTTGTCAGCCATTTCGGGATGATCGTTTAGAACAAAGCGTAAAATAACATTAGCATCAATTAGTTGCATGTTTTTCTGCCATTGCACGTTCTTTTGGCAGATGATTTTCAGGAGCTATTTCGTCCTGTTCAGAATTGATAAAACGTATGAAAGCATAGATTGTTTCAATTTTGCTTTCTGGCATATTTTTCATTAAGCCGACTGCTTTTTCAAGGGTTGACATGATAGACCTCTCTTTCTGTGGTTGAATTTAAAATTTTCTGGGGGACTAAATATGTTGTTTTGAAATCTTGAATATAGTATAACACAGGTTTATGTATAAAGTAAACATTTGTTTGGAAAATCTATAGGATAAATGCAGCAATTTAGATATTGTGTTGCGGTTGGTGGCTGCCCGGACGCCGGATGAGGGGGCGGGGCCTGGCTTCCTGCTCCTATTCCAGAATGTTAAGAATCCCTAAGTATTCTGCATTTACACAGTGGCA
>CANOET010000099.1 GCA_947564835.1 uncultured Eubacterium sp.
AGTCCGCCCAAGGTGTGTCTCCCGGCGCGTCCCCTGGCCCCAGCCCGCAGAGTCGTCCGGTTAGCCACATCCCCTGGCTAATCAAGATCTATCGGGAATCCCAAAAACGCAACACAATGTCAATTCTGTCGCCTGTAATTAAAAGTTTGCCACTTTGCACAAAAAATCGTTATTAAGTGCCTAATGAAAGTTTCTGAAAAATTTTGAAATTTATAATTGATTATTTTACCTTGCCATGTTATAATCCATCCAAAGCATAGTTTCTCCATGCAGGGCATTCCCGCCCGCATGCCAAAGGGGCAGCACCCGTCAAAATGACAGATTCAAAGGGCAAAACAGTCATACCCTCCACAGCCCGTCCGTCATAATCAAGGAAAATCCATGCAAAAACAACAACATACAAAGGCAGGGGTTTTCACTGGACAGCCTCTGCAGCAGATAGGAGGAATCATGAAAAAAGAAACGGACGCAAGTAAGATTGCATACCAGAATAAAGATATTACGAGTAAAGTGCTCGCCGAACGTTTTCAGGGCAAGACGTTCCGTGTTTATGGCCTGGATTTGCCGGAAATTATAAAGGCAGGCCCCACGAATATCCCTGCCATTACCGTTAGTGAACTGCGATTGGACAATCTTTTCGAACTAGCGGATCAGTCTGTGGCTATTGTAGATTATGAAAGCAGGTATAAAAAAGAAGATAAGCTCAAATACCTGAATTATCTGACCGGAATTGTAAATCGTTACCGCAACGAAAAGAAAGAATGCCCGGTTCTGCGGATGATTGTGATTTATACGGGTGATGTCAAAAGAAGCCAAGTGTCTGTGGAATATCAGATCGGCGCGTTAAAAATGTATATAGAGGCAGCATTCCTTTCAGAACTGAATAAAGATGAGATTTTCCGGATACTGGAAGAGAAAGTCCGTAAAGGGCAGCGGCTGGCAGATGCAGAGCTGATGCAGTTTATCATCCTGCCTCTTTCTTACCCGACAAAAGAAGAAAAAGAACAAAAAGCAGCAGAAATGGTGGGCCTTGCGGAACAGATCCGGGACAGGGAACAGCAGCTGTTTGTAATGGCAGGGCTTTTGGCCTTTGCGGATAAAATTATAGATATGGCGACAGCAAACAAAATAAGGGAGAAAATCAGTATGAATAAAGTAGAATGGCTGATCCGGCAGGATGAACGCCGGGAGTGCGAGGAAGAACAAAAGCAGGTGATTGCCAGGCTGCTGGAAGAACAAAGGCGAGTATTAGAGAAGGCAGAGAAGGATTATAAGAAAGAAAAAAAGAGGGAACTGAGACAGGCAGCAAAGCGTTATGAAAAAGAAAGGCAGGAATACAAAGCTAAACAGCAGGAATATGAGGCTAAACAGCAGGAATATGAGGCTAAACAGCAGGAATATGAGGCCAAACAGCAGGAATATGAAGCCAAAATACAGTCTATGATCAAATGGATCTCTGCGAAAGGGTATGCGGCGGATGATATCTTGTCGGAATTTTTAAAATGAAACGGGCAGGAAGTGCCAGGAGATGAAAAAATTTGCCGGCAGGCATATGGACAGGCATCTGTTTCATAAAATAGCCTGTATTTCCATCAGGAGAGACAGATGCTATGGCAAGAGTAAAACGAAAAGAAAATGATTCTTATCCGAAGGCTGCGGATGGGGAATCCGGCAGGGACTGTGTCTGCCGGGCGTGCGGTTATATCCGGCTTTCGGTAGAAGACGGCGGGAGGCCGGGGGCAGATACGGTGCAAAACCAGAAAGATCTGGTGCGCAGCTATATTGCACAGCAAAAGGATCTGCAGTTTTGCGGCTTTTATTGTGACAACGGCCTGACAGGAACGGATTTTGACCGTCCGGAGTTTGCGCGTATGATGCAGGACGCAGAAGCGGGCAAGCTGGACTGCATAGTGGTGAAAGACCTGTCGCGTTTTGGACGCAGTTATTTGGAAACCGGCAATTATCTGGAGCGGGTGTTTCCGTCCATGGGCGTGCGTTTTGTGGCTGTGGCAGACCAGTTTGATACGCAGACAGCACAGTGGACGGGTTACGGTTATGAGATTCCACTGAAAAATCTGATCAATGAGCTCTACAGCAGGGAATTGTCGAAAAAGGTTAGCCTGGCGCTTGCACGCAGACAGCAGCAGGGAGAATTTATCGGTGCATGGGCGCCTTATGGTTACCGCAAATGTGCAGATCATCCGCACCGGATCGAACCGGATGAGAATACGGCGGCAGTGGTGCAGGAGATTTTCCGCCAGCGTCTTTCCCATAGGAGCTGCCGCGAAATTGCTGATGATTTGAATGCACGGGAGATACCGTCTCCTTCCCATTACCATTATCTGAAAGGAGAGCTGAAAAACAGCCGGTTCAAGGATGTTTTATGGCAGGCCCGGACGGTCAGAAATATCCTTGCCAATCAGGTATATCTGGGGCATATGGTGCAGGGGCGGAAAAGGGCGTCTTTTTATGAAGGAAAAAAACAGCGGCTTTTGCCGGAATCGGAATGGATCGTTGTTTGTCATACACATCAGCCGATTATCGAAGAGGAGATTTTCCAGCGTGTGAAAGGGAGCCTGTTATGACGATTGCGGTATATCTGCGTGTTTCCAAAGAAGGAGGGGACAGCATTGCGAACCAGCGCAAGCTGATCCTGGATTATATCCGGCGTATGCCAGAATGGGATGGGGCCAGGATACAGGAATTTTGCGATGATGGCTACAGCGGCAGAAATTTTGAACGTCCTGCGGCGGCAAGGATGCTGCAGCTGGCGAAAGAGGGCAGAATTGCATGTATCATTGTCAAAGATTTGTCACGTTTCGGACGGAATTATCTGGAGGTCGGAAAGTATCTTTTCAGAGTATTTCCGTCCCTGGGTGTCCGTCTGATTGCCGTAAATGATCATTATGACAGCGGAAAGCCGATGGAGTCTGACAGCCTGGATATGATGTTCCGGACGCTGATTCATGATATGTACAGCCGTGACCTGTCTGAAAAAGTGAAAAATGCGCTGTCTGTAAAGGCACAGTGCGGAGCGTATCTTTGTGCGCTTGCGCCTTATGGCTATCAAAAGGATCCGGAGGATAAAAACCGCATTTTGCCGGATCCTGCGGCTGCGCCGACGGTACGCCGTATTTTCCGGCTGGCTGCGGACGGCTGGCCGACGGTACGGATCGCCAGGATATTAAATGAAGAGCAGGTCTTAACACCGATGCAGTATAAGCGGGCGGGCGGCTGCAAAAGGACGTCCTGGAACTGCGTGCGGGAAGCAAACTTCTGGACGACGGAAACGGTACTTAAAATTCTGCGCGACGAACGGTATGCCGGTACGGCTGTCTATGGACGCCGGAAACGCAAGGAACCTGGAAAAAGCAGGCAGGAGCCGGTTAGGAAAACAGATTGGATTACGGTACAAAACGCCCACCCTGCCGTTATTTCCCAGGACGAATACCGCCAGGCACAGCAAATGCTCAGGACTTGTAAAGAGCGCGGCAGAACCGGAAAAAATAAAAATCCCCTGCGGTATAAAGTGCGGTGCGGAGTCTGCGGACATGCCATGGTACGCGGCGGAAAAAAGAATCCTTATTATCGATGTACGGTACCTTTTATGACGGATCGTTATGCCTGTCCCATAGAACGGATACCGGCTGCAGAGCTGCTGGAAATGATTTATGCGGAGCTTGGGCGGCAGGTTGCTGTTTGTGTGGATTACAATCAGATTTTTATGGAAAAAAAGCGATGTCTGGCCGCAGACCGTGCAGCTGCAGCAAAGAAACTGGCAAAACTGCAGGCAGCGTGCGCCGGTCAGGAGCATCATATCCAGGAACTTTATGAAAAACTGGTTTTCGGACAGGTCAGCCGGGACGAATACGTAACAGCAAAAACATGTTTTTTATCCAGGAAGAGAGAGATTTGCGAACAGATCTGGCAGCTGCAGGACGAAGAGAGGAAAAACGGGATACAGGATAACGCTGGCTGCGGTCAGACGTTTGAAGAAGAACAGGAAATCAGGCAGGCAGCAAAAGACATGCTTGCGGAACTTCTGAGGGAAGTCGTGATTTATCCAGGTTGCCGCGTGCAGATCATCTGGCAGGTCCGCGATCCGTTTGCGGCGGGCGGAGCAGATCTGCCGCAAGCGGGGGATGCATGCAGACAAACAAAAACTGCCTGCACCTCAGATACGGACGGTTCCGGATTTTAGTCCGTGTCAGTCAGCAGCTGACCAGGGATACTCCGCAATCGAAATCCTGCGCTATTTTTACGGCAGTAATATGTACATCAACACCGCTGAGGAAATATCAGGCGTGCCGTCTTCCTGGCCGGGAGTCGTACTTACCGTCGGTTCATCCGGGGCGAAGGTCCGTCAGATGCAGGAGCAGTTAAATCGCATCGCAAGGGCATATCCGGCTCTGCCGACGATTACGGCAGACGGCATTTACGGTCCGCGGACACAGGAAGCGGTGGAAAAGTTCCAGTCCATTTTCGGCCTTCCGGTTACGGGGGATGTAGATTTCAGGACCTGGTATAAGATCTCGGAGATTTTTGTCGGCGTATCCAGAATCGCAGAGCTTGTATAGACAGGCAGCTTTCTACGCAGCCGGCCAAAAAGACAGGCAGCTTTCTATGCAGCCGGCCGGAAAGACAGACAGCAGGACAGAAAAAGAAGCGGAATGTTTTACAGGAGAGGAATCAGTTTGATATGAAAGAACGATGGTATGTAACAGCAAAAAAAGCAGATTTCCAGGCAATGGGGAAAAAATTCGGCATCGACCAGGTGACGGCGCGGATTATCCGTAACCGTGACATTGTGGATGATGACGCAGTCAGAGACTATTTGGAATGCTCGCCCCGCCAGCTGCATTCCCCGTATCTGCTGAAGGATGTGCAAAAAGGCGCGGATCTTTTGGTACAAAAAATTGCGGAAGGGAAAAAAATCCGTGTGATCGGAGATTACGATATTGACGGGGTGAATGCATCTTATATCCTGATTACCGGCCTTCGTGTCTGTGGGGCGCAGGCGGACCATGTAATTCCGGACCGTGTGCATGACGGCTATGGAATGAACTGCGGGATGATTGCCAAAGCGCTTGAGGATGGCGTAGATACGATCGTTACGTGCGATAACGGTATCTCTGCGGCGCCGGAAATCGCGTATGCAAAAGAATCCGGGCTTACCGTTATTGTTACCGACCATCATGAAGTCCCGTTTTCCCTGGACACACAGGGAGAAAAAATCTACCAGCTTCCGGCGGCTGACGCGATTATTAATCCCAAACAGGCAGACTGCACATATCCTTATGCAGGGCTGTGCGGAGCGGCGGTAGCATGGAAATTGATCCAGGTCTTGTATGAGAAAATGGGAATTTCCGCGGAACGCAGTTTTGAGATGATTGCACATGTGGCGTTTGCGACAGTCGGGGATGTGATGGATCTGACCGGCGAGAACCGGACGCTTGTGAAGCTTGGGCTGCAGGCGATCCATGAAACCAGCAATCCCGGCCTGTCCGCATTGATCAGCCAGAATAACCTGGAAAAAGGGCAGATCCGTTCCTGGCATTTTGGATTTGTACTGGGTCCCTGTATCAATGCCGGCGGCAGGCTCGATACGGCCAGAAGGTCTCTGCAGCTGTTGCTGGAGCCTTCCTTAGAAAAGGCATCCGGTCTGGCAAAAGAACTGGTAGAGCTAAACGACAGGCGTAAAAATCTGACACTGCAGGGACTGGATGAGGCAAAACGGCTGATTGAGGAGCAGGGCCTATGCAATGACCGGGTACTCGTCGTCTATCTGCCGCAATGCCACGAAAGCCTTGCAGGCATTATCGCAGGCAGGATCAGGGAGCTGTACCATAAGCCGGTGTTTGTCCTGACCGATGCGGAAGACGGCGGGGTCAAAGGCTCCGGCCGTTCCATTGAAGCCTATTCCATGTATGAGGAAATGACAAAATGCAAGGAGCTGATGACAAAATTCGGCGGCCATCCGATGGCGGCAGGACTTTCCATGAACAGGGAAAACGTGGAACAATTCCGAAGGGATTTAAACACTTACTGCAGCCTGAGCGAAGAGGATTTTATCGAAAAAATACATATTGACGTGCCAATGCCGCTGTACTATATCCGTACGCAGCTGATCCGTGAATTTGAACGCCTGGAGCCGTTTGGAAAGGGCAACGAAAAGCCGGTATTTGCGGTACGGGATGTACATCCGCTGCGCGGGAATATCGTCGGAAAAAATAAAAATGTGCTCAAGCTGGTACTGGAAGACGGTGCGGGAGGCAGTATGGATGCGATTTATTTCGGAGATATCGAGGCATTTCTGGCATTTTTGCGTGAAAAATCTTCTCCCGGCCAGGTAGAGGCATTGCTGCGGGGGGCGCCGCAGCAGATCCGTTTTTCAGCGACTTATGATCCGTCGATAGATACTTATCTGGGACGGGAAAAAGTGCAGGTGATTATCCGGCACTATTGCTGATACTGTGTACGTGGAAAAATGATTCCACCGCCCTAACACTGCATTGCGCAACGCAGTGTTGTATGGAAAAAACCCGCCTGCGGGCAAAAGCCGCAGGCGGGTTAGAGATTTTCTTTTGTAACGGTTCAGCCGATGGTTACAACGGCTGAGGTGCTTGATGATACAAGTGCTTTTTTGCAAAATGCTGCTTATTCAGCGGGTGCTGCAGCAGCTTTTGCTTCGTCAGGAATGGTAAAGTCTGCAGCAGCATTGTAATCAGAGCAAGTCATACTGATAAATGCTTTTGTGTATTCCATCGTTACACCTTCTGCCTGATCGCCCATTGAAGCAAGCAGGCTGGTTATCATAGAATTCATCATTTCTGTCATATCCATTTCATATTTGACAGGATAATATTCCGCTTCATCAATCCAAAGCGTTATCGGAAGATCGCCGAGATCCTGAAACATGCTTTCCAGCTGCGAAGTATCCATGCCGGCAGAAGTTAAAGAATCCAGCACACCAGTTGACATAACAGCATCCTGCATATCATCTCCGGTAATCACGCCGGTATACTTGCGGGCGTCTTTACCGTCCACCTGTTCCGTACCGGCATCCTGAAAATGATAGCTGTCCTGCATATAATTAGTCATATTACCTGCCGCATTGTATGCTTCCAGATCCTCCATCTGTACAGACTGTGCCTGCCAGCTGGTGCCGTCACTTATGTACATGGTATAAGTACCGTCATCCCCAGTTTCTGCATACATGGACATATTGGTAGAACCGGCTTCTCCGGCATCCATACTGATGTCTGCTTTGAAACGTACCGGATCATAGAAGCAGGACATATCTACGGTGCTTGTGGTTTCCAAAGCCTGTGATTCACCGTTTGCACTCATGTTCATAGAGATTTCTGCCGTCATTTTTCCGTTCAGGCTTTTGATTTCTTTCATTTTTTCCTGTGCGGCAGCATAGACATCCACATCTGCATCATCTGGTTCATCCGTTTCGTTGTCTGCGGATGTATCTTCGGTAACGGGATCTTTTGCGCTCTGGCTGCTGTCATCGGCTCCGCCGCAGGCAGCGGCGGTACAGGTTACAGAAACTGCTAACAGAAGTGCAAGAAATTTGTTTCGCATTTTCATAAGTATGTTCCTCCTCAAATTTATACAGACAATTGTCCGTTTCCAATATTAATACTTTTTTTTGCATTTGTCAATTGGAATTTTGAATCAATGAGCAGCGAAATGAATGATGTAGTTACTGTTCACACCTTGTTCAAGCACTTGCTGCTTGGACAAGGCCAAAGAATGTGGCCTGCCATAATCGCAAGCTACTCTGTTTCCAGAAGCTTGCGCCCCATCAGCACCCCCATCGCAGACGCCATCATCAATCCTCTCGTCCACCCGCTGGAATCTCCCAGGCAGTATAACCCTCTGACATTAGTCACCAGATTTTCATCCATCCGTACTTTATTGCTGTAAAATTTCAGTTCCGGCGAATACAGCAGCGTTTCCGTACTCGCAAACCCCGGCACAACCTCATCCATAGCTTTAATAAAGTTAATGATATTTACCATCGCCCGGTACGGCATAGCTGCGGTAATATCCCCGGCTACTACATCCGGCAGCGTTGGGCGTACGTTGGACTGTGCCAGTTCTTTGGGCCAGGTGCGTTTGCCGTCCAGGATATCTCCATAGCGCTGTACCATAATCTGCCCGGCACCGAGCATATTTGTCAGTTCTCCGACTTTTTGCGCATACGCAATCGGCTGGTTAAATGGTTCCGTAAAGTTGTGCGAGCATAAGATCGCAAGATTTGTATTATCAGATTTCAGGTCCTTGTAAGAATGCCCGTTGACAACGGCCAGGTCATTGTCATAGTTTTCCTGGCTGACAAAGCCGCCCGGATTCTGGCAGAAGGTGCGTACTTTGTTTTTAAATGGCTTTGGATATCCGATCAGCTTGGATTCGTACAGCACCTTATTGACTTCTTCCATAATCTCGTTGCGTACTTCCACGCGTACGCCGATATCTACGGTTCCTGGCTTATGCGCAATCTCGTATTTGGCGCAAAGCGCCTGCAGCCAGTCTGCGCCCCGTCTGCCTGCCGCGATTACGACATGCGGAGCTTCGAAGTGTATTTGCTGACCGCTGCCTTCTTTGGTCAGCGCTACGCCCCGGCAGACGTCTTCTTCCATGATCAGATCGCTGCAGTGATGCCCAAACAGCATTTCCACGCCTTTTTCCTGCAGATATGTTTCAATGGCGCCGTAAATATGCTGTGCTTTTTCCGTCCCCAGATGGCGGATCGGACAGTCTACCAGCTTTAGTCCGGCATGAATGGCGCGTTTTCGGATTTCCCGTACTTTTAACGGTTCACTGACACCTTCGATCTTTGTATCTGCGCCAAATTCCAGATAAATCCGGTCCGTATAATCAATCAGATGCTGTGCAAAGTCTTCGCCAACCAGCTGCGGAAAATCTCCGCCGACCTCGTAGCTTAAGGACAGCTTGCCGTCTGAAAACGCTCCTGCCCCGGAAAACCCGGTTGTAATATTGCATGGCTTGCAGTTTACGCATTTTCTGGTCTGGCTTTTCGGGCATTTGCGGTCTTCAATAGCTTTTCCTTTTTCCACAAGCAGGATTTTTTTCTTACTGTTGTTTTTTACCAGTTCCATGGCTGTAAAAATCCCGGCCGGTCCTGCACCGACGATAATAACATCATATTTCATCCAAATACTCCTTATTTTAGCTTGCTAAGCTCCCGGTCTTCCATAAACTGGGCGCTGTTATACAGAATCAGAATATCATCTGCCGGATATACGCGCATCAGCTTGCGGATAGGGATATTAATCTGGCGCAGATCTACAACAATGGTCCGTGCATAATGGTTTGCTGCAAACGGCGCAAAGCAGTTGCCGAACGAATCTTTGATCAGCAGCAGCGTCTTTCCGTTTTTTTGTTCGGGCAAGGCGCGGATATCTGCCAGCGCCTGGTTGCCGCCGAAAAAAACGCTGTACGGATCATCGCCTTCCAGTTTTGACCGGTCGTAAAAGCTGTCCGACTGAAATTCACCCATATTATAATCCACCGCAAATGCCGGTCCGTCTTTCCGCTGATATAGGCAAATCTCATCTGCCTTACCTGCGGTACGCACCTTTGCATAGGTCGTCCCCAAAAATGTGCTGCTTACCGTTTCGACCGCAAACTGGTCTTTTGCAGCCGGTTCAAAGCCCATGCTTTCTGCCCATGCCTCATAAGCATAGTAAGCGCCAAGTGTTGTCCAGTGATGGTCTGTCCGGTAATAAATATATTCGTCGCTATGGGATTCTAACAGGTCCGCGACAGGTATCCTTTGCCCTTTCGGGATCTTTTTTTCCGCCAGCTCAAAAAAACGGCTTTCCCCTTCTGTTTGCGCAAACAGCGGCAGTTTCTTCGAAAGCACACTGCTTTTTACCGGGACAAACATGACCCTGGCATTTGGATATGCTTCTAAAAAAGCTGCCGTCTGCCGGATATTTTTACGGACATGCTTCCAGTCAAAATCCTGCGTCCGGTAACGCTCAAGCAGATAGCCGTCCTTGCCAAAATAGACACCATTGGCATCCCGTTCCCCCATAAGCCGCAGCAGCTTTGTCTGGAATGTCACCATATGCGCCCGCCCGGGAAACTGCTCGCTTAAGTAAATCTCGTACTTTTTCTGGAATTTCCCGCGCATCACGCTCTTTGCCGTGGCTTTGGGCCTTTCGGCCAGCATCCGGCGCTCTTCGCCGGAATAAACCTGATCCGGCGTCAGACAGATCCACAGGCTGCATCCGGCCAGCAATGCAACTGCCAGCGCCACAAAACAAAGATACCGGATCCATCCTGCCTTTTGATTCTTATTATGATCCATTGTTTTGGCCATCTGTTATTTCAGCTTCTTTTTTACGGTGCTGACCGCTTTGTTGTTCAGCTTCTGATAAGCCTTGATGATTTCCTCATCGGAACCATTTTCTTCCACGCTTTTATCAACCGTGCCTCCCAGCATAAAAAAGCAGATATAATTTCCATTCGTGTATACTTTGGAAGCTTGTATTTTCAAAAGGTTCGCCGGATACTGCATCGTATCTTCCTTCAAATTTTTCTGATACGTTTTCACGGCGCTTAAAATCTTCTTTTTTGCCGCTTTATTTTTCGCTTTAAAAATAACCATCTGGTCGACATGCGCGCTGATCATCGGTACTTCAGCATAAGCAGAGGTATATAACGAAGACGCTACCCCGTATTTGCTTTTGATTTCATCCTTGTCAAGCTTGTAATCCGGCCAGTAATTTTCCCCATAGGCTTTTTTAATTGCCGCCGCCAGACTGGATGCCGAAGGCTTTGCCGCTGCCTGCACCGTTACCGTATCAAATGTCCCTGTTCCTGCCGCCGGGCTGCTAACTGCCGGTATGGAGCATGTGCCTGTACACACGGCCGCCGCCAATAAAAGTGCTGTTAATCTCTTCTTCATCTCTTCCTCCTAATGATAAAAACTAACGAAAACTATGTATGGTATGCTTTCAAATTTAATTACAAAGCAAATTAATATGAAGGCAATCCGTCATTTTATTTTAACATATTTCAGGAAAAAATGGTGTGAACATTCTATGAACTCGGCCTGAAAAAGCCCTGTAACCAGTCCGGTCATCCGCTAAGCGGTTGCGGCGGACATGCCTGAATTGTGAAACAGCCTTCCGTATGCAAACCATCCGGAAGGCCGTTCCCGCAAAGATCTTAATTATTTTCCAGCGAAAGCACATCTGCTACCCCGCAGTCCAGATATTGGCAGATTTTCTCCAAAATATCAAAGCTGATACGCGTTGTCCGGTTATGGTTCAGGTTCCGAAGCGTAGAAGCTGAGATTCCGGTATCTTTTGCCATCTGATTCTGCGAAATCCCTTTGCCGTCCAAAAGCTGGTTAAGATTCACCTTCACAATAAGCACCTCATTTCCATATTCGCGTAACTCCAGTACTGCGCTGACACAAAATCCAGGCACTGTATTCACCGTTAATTGCACAACGCAGTACTAGTTTATCCGGTTCTGAAAAAAATATACAGCCATGCAAAGGTACAGGAAACCATGGTAAAAAATGATCCAATGATATATAATAGATCCGTTCAGGGGCCATCGCAGCAGTTACGATAGTAACCTTGCACATATCGCATCGAACTTGAGGGGCCCAACGCATACAAAAAATTAAGGAAAGAGGAAGAAAATGACATTTTTTACAGTATTTTTTCAAATGGTAGCGCTGTTAATCATGATCGGCGCCGGGTATTTCATTACCAAAAAAGGAATGATGGATGAACACACAAATAACCAGATGTCAGTTCTGATCGTACAAATCTTTAACCCGCTGCTTGTACTGGCAAGTGCGTCAAATGCAGTCGGACAAGTTTCCCTGGATACGGTTCTTCTGGCCGGAGGCATTGCTGCCGGGATGTTTGCTGTATTTATTGCAGCGGGTATGGTATTTTCTCCGTTTTTTGAAAAGGACCTGATGCAGCGAAAGATTTTTCAGCTGATGTTTGTGTTTTCCAATGTAGGATTTATCGGCATACCGGTAATTTCCAGCATTTTCGGAACGGAATATGTGATCTACGTATCAGAGTTTATGCTTGTCTATACGCTTATATTTTATACGTACGGAATCGCACTGATGGACGGGAAGCTGACAGCCGCTTCATGCAAAGCCATGCTCAATCCGGGAACGGTATCTGGATTGCTTGCGCTTGCAATTATTATTTTTAACATTCGCCTGCCGGAATTTTTAAAAACAGCCATTACCTACCTCGGCAACATCACATCCCCTATGGCGCTCATTGCAGTCGGATTCGCGCTTGCCAATTCCGATATCCGAAAAATCTTCGGCCAGCCGCGGCTATATGTGTTCTCTTTCGTGAAGCTGCTTTTGCTGCCGCTTTTGCTGCTTCCTGTAATAAGACTGGTAATTGAAGATACGCAGCTGCGGGCCGTGTGCCTGGTGATGTTTGGAATGCCGGTGGGGAATATGCCGCTGATCCTTGGAAACCAAAGGGGATTGAATGTGACGGCCTGCAGTGCGGCAATTATTCTTTCAACGGTATTGTGCGTGCTGACGGTTCCGGTGCTGCTGATGTTTGCGTGACGGCTCAAGGGGTGTCTGAATGGTTGCTTGTTCGGCGGATAGGGGATTGAAACAGAGTGTTCATTGTATTGGATTGGATTTTTTGGCTTCTCGAAAGAGGTTGATTGGCCGGGGGATGTGGTTAGCCGGACGACTCAGCGGGCTGTGGCCAGGGGACGCGCCGGGAGACACACCTTGGGCGGACAGGGGCAA
>CANOET010000100.1 GCA_947564835.1 uncultured Eubacterium sp.
ATGCAGAATGCCTAGGGATTCTTAACATTCTGGAATAGGAGCCGGAAACCAGGCCCTTTCCCCCTCATCCAGCGTCCGCATAGCCACTAAAAAACGCAACACAATGTCAAAAGTGTTTCTTTTCTGGTTCATCCAGGTTAGGATTCAATCCGGGGCGGTCAGGAACAGCTATCAACTGCTGTCAGATATGGGTATGGATAAGCTTGCGCTGGAGTTGGAAAAAATATACAATGAGTTGTTTAAAGAACATTTTACAGTTGCAGTTGTAGGGGGAATTTAACAGAGGAAAGTCAACATTTGTAAATCGGATTCTCAAAAAGAATGTTGTTCCGGAAGGAATATTGCCAACGACATCCTTATTAACAAGAATCCGATATGCAGAAAAAGATATATTAGAGATTTATGACAATCAGGACCAGCAGATAAAAAAGACTTCACTTACTTTAGAGGAATGGGATGGATTTATGGCTGGGAATTTCGATACGGGTGAGTTTGAAGGGGTTGCCATTGCAGGGGTAAGGTCAGACTGGCTTGCTAAGACAGGTATTGAATTTGTGGATACCCCGGGTGCCGGAGATTTGGAAGAAGCCAGGATTAAGGTCATTGAAGAGGCGCTTTTAGGATGTGACGGCGCTATTATTGCAGTGAATGCGACACAAGCTTTAAGCTTGAGTGAGCAGCTGTTTATAAAAGAGCGGCTGATAATGAAAAAAATCCTTATCTGTTAATGATTGTAACAAAGTTGGATGAAGTAAATGAAAAGGACCGGGTTCAGGTACTTCAATATATTGAACATAAAATGGAGAAGCTTCAACTGAATATTCCAATTTATGTGCCATACACAGTTGAGATGCCGGATGACTCCTTTGACGCGATCATGGGCATGGATAAGGTGCAGTGCCAGATAGAAAGCTGGATGGCGGATTCCAGGCGCCGTAAGCTGACAGAAGATTGGATCCTTGCAAGAACACTTTCTGTGTTGGATGTATCAGAGAGGATGATTTTGGATAAGCAAATCATGGCACAGGAATCAAACGAAGAGTTAAAAAGGAAACTTATCCTGGAAAAGAAAAACACTCTTTCGTCCGCAAGGATCAAGTGGGAAGATCTACGGTTAAAGTTTATGGAGAAAAGTAATTGCTGTCATCAGCTTCTTTACAACAAAGCAGGCGAATATAAGGAGTCTGTAACCGAACGGCTGCAATATGAACTTATGCACGCGCAAAGTCCGCAGAAATGGTGGGAGGAAGATTTTCCATACTGTTTAAAATTAGAGATTTCCCAAATGGCCGCCGAGGTCAATAATGTGATCATACGCCAAATCCACGAAGATATTTCATGGTTTGACAGAAAACTGGCAGAGGATTTTCAGTCAAATGCGGCGTACACTGGAAAGCCTGCGATAGATTCCGGACAGTTTGAAAATTTTAATCCTATAGAAAAATTAGAATTTGAGGATATGAATCAAAAACGGAACCTGACAAGAATCGGAACTTCGGTCGTAACACTTGCTGGTGCATTACTTATGTCTTCCATGGGGATGATGCCTATCATTGCGACCATCGGGATTGGAACTGCTGCAAGTATCCTGACAGATCAAACTTTTCGGAAAAAAATGGATGAGCAAAAAGAAGATGTAAAAGGAGCAATCGCACGGGCTGTCCCGCAGGCAATCGAATATTCACTGGATGACAGCAACAGACGTCTGAGTAAGATATATGAAGACGTGCTGGAGGAATCTGAAAAGAGTGAAAAAGTGTGGTTAGAAACACAAAATCAGATGCTTGTGGAAGCTGTTGCCGGGCTGGAACAGACAGCTGAAAAATACAAACCATTACTGGAAAAAATTGCATATCAAAAGGAAGCTATTTACCAATTAGGAGGAAACATATGATAAACCATACAGAAGATTTTAAAAAATTCAGAGAAAAGCAGATGCAGCTGGCAGAAATGCTCAAAGAAGCTTCTAAAATCACACAAGAGCTTGAGATGAGACATTCTACAGAGCGGCTGTCAGAATTGAGCGAAAAAGTAAACAATGATACGTTTCGGATTCAGGTGGTCGGTACTTTTAAAAATGGAAAATCCACGTTTATTAACGCAATGCTTGGCGAAGAAGTGCTTCCTGCTTATCCGATTCCATGTACAGCCGTTATTAATGAAGTAAAATATGGGGAAGAAAAAGAGGCCGTTCTCTATTACCGCAACCCTTTACCGAAAATACTTCCGGAGAAAATACCGGAAGAGTCCAAACGCTACATGAACCAATATAAGGGGCAGGCGATTCCTCCAATGCCGCTTAGCTACAGTAAATTAGAGGACTATGTCGTAATTCCGATGGGAAAAGAACAAAAAGATGCGATTCTTGAGAGTCCTTATGAAAAGGTGGAATTATTTTGGCCGCTGAAGCTGCTTGAAAATCATGTGGAAATTATTGATTCTCCTGGTTTAAATGAACATGCAATACGTACGACGGTTACCGTAGATTATCTGAATCGGGCAGATGCCATACTGTTTGTGCTGAATGCAACGGCACCGTGTTCTCAGGATGAAATGTCATTTATTGAAAATAATTTGAAGGCCATGGGCTTTGAAGATCCATTTTTCGTTGTTAACCGGTTTGACCTCATCAAAGCACGGGAACAGGAAATGGTCAAAAGGTATATTGAGACGAAGCTGAACGGATATTCCAGTAATCCTGTCTACTTTGTATCTGCATTGCATGCGCTTGACGGGAAAATAGATGGGGATATGGAAAAGTACCATTCTTCCGGGATGGCGGAGCTTGAGCAGGTCCTTTCCGATTTCCTGATCAGGAACAAGGGGAAGGCTAAGCTTACACAGCCTGCGAGAGAACTAAAGCATGTACTCAATGATGAAGCGTTATTCCGGATTATTCCGGAGAGACGAAAAATGCTTCATTCCTCTCTGGATGACGTCAAAAGACGATATCAGGAAGCGCAGCCTCATCTGGAAGAATTGAATTTAAGAAAAGAACAGCTAAAATCGAAATTAGAACTCCGCATAGAACAGATTAAGCCGGAAATCAGAAGAGAAATTATGAAGCATTTTACCGATCTTGCTTCCAGTATACGGACATGGATCAATGAATATGAACCTGAAAATTCGATCAGTCTGATACACAGGAAAGAAAGTACGCAAAAAGTGATTGCGGAAATATCAGATTATGTGAAAGGCAGGATCGAAGAAGAGCATAATAATTGGAATGATTTTGTTTTAAAACCGCTGATCGAAGAAAAGGCAAACTATGTGTTTTCGGATGTAGAGCGTGATCTGGATGAATTATTTTCAGAAATTGATGAGGTAAATGTTGAATTGATCGGAAAAGAATACCAGACACAAAAAATACCGGCGTGGCAGCGGGTGGCTGGCGTGCTTGGAGGTCTGGCATTGGGAGATTTAGGCCTGGCTGCCTCAGGCGGTTTAAACGGCCTTAGTAAAGAGCTTGCAAAGACAGCAGCCTTTGAGGTGGGCGCTGGTTTTTTACTTGGCGCTTTGGGACTTTTCAATCCAGTTACTCTTGTAATGGTTATAGCAGGCACCTTTATCTATAATCTAAGCAAGAATGAGTCTAATGCTGTCCGGAAATTAAAGGATGCAGTAAGGGATGAAGCAGTGAAACAAATATCCGGATCATCCGAAGAAAAAACCACGGAATTGCAAAAGAAGATGATAGCAAAAATCACAGCTGTGAAAGACAATGTTATAAAGGCCGTTAATATTCAGATTAACGAAACAAATGAACAGGTTCGCACGATTATCGCAGAAATGGAAAAAGGAGAAGAAAATGTGAGAAAAAAACAGGCGGAACTGGAACATGACGAAGAGCTGATCAAGGAAATGAGCCGTAAGCTGGATAATTTTATTTTCACACTGGTGGAGGAGTAAGCGCAGATGATAGGAAGGAAAGAATGCAGGCAGAAGGCGGTGAAAGCAGACGATTCCAATTATTTCAGCTATGATAATATGGAACAGATTACAGGCATGGATGAACATATTGCATTTGCAGGCCAATTGCTCAGCAGGTATCACTGGGGTTCCCAAAAAAGAGACGAGCTGGAAAAAAAGCTGGGTAAGATTCGAGAAAAACAGGCTGACAAGAAACTGAATATGAGTGTAATCGGGGAATTTAACTCTGGAAAAAGCAGTTTTATCAACGCCCTTCTTCGAAGCCATATCATTGAAGAAAATGTGATGCCTGGTATGACGGCTGCTTGTACAATTATCACCTATGGTGAGAAATTTTCCATAAAACTTGTTTATAAGAATGGGAATAAAGAAAAGTATGTTTATGGAAATGAACAGACCCTTTGCGAGAAAGTAAAATATTATACTACAGATGATCTGGTTGCACCCAAATTAGAGAGTGTTGAAGTTACACTTCCATCCAACAGGATCAAAGGCAATATCCGTATTATAGACACACCGGGAACGAATTATACAAAGGCCTGGCATGAGGAAGTAACCAAAAAGACAATCCAAGAAATTTCGGATTTATCGATTATCATAATCAGCGCTTCCAAACCTCTTCCTGAGACGCTCTGTAAGTTTGTACACGGACAGCTTAGCAATATTATAAACCAATGTGTATTCGTTGTGACAAAAGTAGATGAAATCCGTAAAAAAGAACGCGGCCAGATCCTGCAATATATTTACGAAAAAGCAAAACAGGAATTTAGCATTCAAGATCCGGTAGTTCTTCCCTATGTTTCACCTGCCATTTTTAATCAGTATCAGCCGAAAGAAAAACATGAAATCGAATACACTCAAAAGGATCAATTGGACTTTGTTGAAATGTGCGTGAAGAGTGAGCAGGAGCTTTTCGCACATACAGCAAGGCAAAGGAAGGTGGCTCAGTCAAAGAAAATCCTGCAGCTGATTGATGTTATGTATCATTCCATAAATGAACATTTGCTGCAGATATCAAACGATTATGATCAGGAACTTGCATTTCTTCAAAGATCAAAACAGACAGATTTAAGCAAATTTATCAGAGAACAAAAAACGATATGTACGAACAGGTTCATGCAGGAAACAGAAACGGTTCTCGTTGAATGCAAGAATCAACTGGCAAAAAGTGTATCTAGTGCAGTCCATACCGTCTTGAAAAAAATTGACGATTGTTCTTCGATTGATCAATTGAAAAACTATTCAGATACAAGCCTGCAGGCGGACTGCATTTCACAAGGCAAAAGTATTATAAAAGAAGCACGCAGTTTCCATTCGAAGCTGCGGGAACATTTGACAGAACAAATGGAATATTTCTGCAATAAATTCGAAAAAGAGTTTGCAAATTTGAAAATCCTTTCCGTAAAAATAGGGGCTGTCAGCGTTAAGGATCCTGAAATCCAGGAAATCCATGAGGAGGATATGCGGGAGGCAGCCAGAATTATAGCGGAAAACCTTAAGAAGGAAAACAATGCGTTTTTCGGCGGCGCCGCAGCGGGCGCTGCAGTTGGATCGATGATAGCACCGGGATTAGGAACGATCTTAGGAGCAGTGATTGGATTTGTCGGAGGAGCAGCTGTCAGCCCAGATGTCAGCGATGTGAAGAATAAAGTAAAACCAAACCTTAACGCGGCGCTTCAATCGTATTATAGGAAAGTAGAACAAGATTCTGAAGATGCTTTGCAGGATTACCGTATCAGGCTGAGTGAAAATATGGAAAGCGAAATCGACAGGTATCTGAGTTCCTATAAACAAATGGTAGATCAAAGAATTTATGAACAGAAAAAGAAGGAAAATGAGATTGCATCCAGGAAAAGCCAGCTGCGCAGTGACATGGAACAAATCCGTACAAGACAGTATGTACTGGAATCGGTGCAAAAAAATCTGAATCAATTTGGAAGCATCCGGGATTAAGAAAGGAGAGAATAAAATGGATGAAACAATTCAAAAGGAATTTGAAACGCAATGGAAACGGTTTTTGGATAAGTTAAAAGGAAGGCTGCTTGAAGAAGCACAAAGAAAAAACTTGTCTTATCCAATGGCAAAGCTGATCCTCAATGAGACAGCACTTTGCTGGGAAAATGAGTATGACATATGCGGCAGGTGGCTGAAAGAATACGCACAGAAGGAACCAGAGAAAGCAAAGCTGATCATAACGGTACTGACAAAGGACATCTGTTTCACAGAACCAGAGGAGATAGGTTCTGATTCTAATACCAATCTCATAAATATCGCAATTCCGGCTGCCGGAGCAGCTGCTGGTTTTGGAGTGTCAAGCCTGCTTCATGTTGGTACGGCAGCCAAGACACTTTCTACGGTTATCCCTGCGGCAGTGCTTTATCCGATTGCGCGCACAGTTAGTGAAGGATGCGAAGCTGATCACAAGGACAGCCAGATTGATGCTTATATGTTACAGTTGGAAAAATATGAAAATGATGTTGTGCGTATTTTAACAGGTTCATATACCTTCCGCTAGATTTTTCCGATTCTAAAAGAGAGGCTGCGTTCTATGGAATCCGAAAATATGATGATAAAAAAATATGAAAAACCAGAGCAACCATGACACACAGTTGTCATGGTTGCTCTGATACAATAAGGTTGTCACAATAAAGAACAGGGAACGGTTATACGAATACTTTTCAGTACGAACCGTTCTTCAAGAAAGGATGGCCTGATTTTATGGAATACGAAATTGTTACATTGGAAGAGAAAATTGCCGTTGGCATAGCGGCACGGACAAACAATCTGTCCCCGGATATGGGAGCTGTTATCGGCGGGCTGTGGAACCGTTTTTATAACGAGGGGATCTCTGCATCGATCGAGGGCAAGGTCAATGGCAAGGCACTGGGGATCTACACCGCATATGCCAAAGATGAAAAAGCAGATTATACGGCAATGGTTGCCTATGAAACAACAGGTGAGCCGCAGGGAGAAACCTATCCCGTGGAAACGGCCGATGTACCGCAAGGAAAGGCATATGCCGTCTGCAGGATCCCTGCCGGCCGTTACGCGAAATTTATCATCCACGGGGATATGGTGCAGGCAGTCGCCGCGGCATGGCAGCAGATCTGGGAAATGCAGCTGCCGAGGGCATTCCAATGTGACTTTGAGGAATACCAGGACGGCAGCATGGACAATGCCGAGGTACATATTTATGTAAGTCTTACTGAAGACGGACAGGGCAAGGCAGAGTCAAGATGCGGCCTTTTATGCAGCGCGTGTGAATATCGGGAACAGATGAACTGCAAAGGCTGTATACAGATCGAAAAGCCGTTCTGGGGAGACAGCTGCCCGGTGAAAGCGTGCTGTGAAGAAAAACAGTTGGAACACTGTGGGCAGTGCGGACAATTTCCTTGCAAATTGCTTCATGGATTTGCTTATGATGAAAAACAGGGGGATAACGGGAAGCGTATTGAACAGTGCAGATGCTGGAATATGCATTCTGTAAATAAGCAGATGCCATAAAAAAGGGGGGAGTGGCTAACCATAATCTTTCGGTAAGATCCGAGTCATATAATGCCAGCCAGAAAACAGTGTCCGGGCCGCAGCTCCTTTCCGCTGGCCCGGACACGTCCGGGAAGCCATTCAATGCAACCCACTGTCTGAATTGTTGCATCGGATTTATAGTCGTTTGGTGCTGCAGGTCTGAATAAAACAGATGGAAATCCGATATTATTTACGTATCGTTATTTTTTAGTTTTAAATTTTATAGAAAGGAGAAAGCAAACAGCATTTATAAACGATTTTCAGAGAGGAGAAAACATGAAGGCAACAGTCTGTGAAGAAGACACGGCAGAAGGACTCCGCCTCCCAAAGCGGGCAGTCCTGTTTCCGTTTGTGGAAGGCGACATACCGCTTGCGATGGATGATTTGATTTATATTGAGACATACCGGCATAAAAATGTATTTTATACAAAAAACGGTGTATACAGCATTTACCGGAAGATGGATGAGATCGAAAGGGAGTTAAAAGGGATGGGATTTGTCAGAATCCATCAGAGTTTTCTTGTGAATATGCGGTATATCAGTAAGATCAGCAGCTATATTCTGACCCTGACGACGGGAAAAGAACTGTCCGTCCCAAAAGCAAGATATCCCGGAGTCAAACGGCAGTATCAGCAATTCCTGGATAGGGAGGAACCGGTTTAGATGTGCTCGGACTTTTTAAGGGAGCATGGGCAGCTCAGACTGACTGATGAGCTGGCAAGATAACAGAACGCAAAAGTCCGTTCAGGCAAAGTGATCCGCAAGGCTGCAAGATGCGGCGCTTTGTCTAAACGGCTCTGTGAACTTGTATAAAAAAGAGACACGGACTTGTATCCCGCTTGCATTTCACAGATCCTTATGTTATCCTTTCATAGAAAAATCGTACAGAGGTGATAAAAAATGGCAATTGATCAAGTAAGGGCATATTTTAAACAATATGGCATGGAAGAACGCATTCAGGAATTTGATACATCCAGCGCAACCGTAGAGCTTGCCGCCGCAGCGCTGCACTGTGAGCCGCAGCGGATCGCGAAAACACTTTCTTTTCTGGCAGACGGACAGGCGTTGCTGATTGTGGCGGCTGGAGATGTTAAAATTGACAATTCCAAATACAAAGCGCAATTCAAAACAAAAGCGAAGATGCTTTCTGCGCAACAGGCAGAAACACTGATCGGGCATGCGGTAGGCGGCGTCTGTCCGTTTGCGGTAAAGGAAGGTGTCAAAGTATATCTGGACCAGTCGCTGAAACGCTTTGCAACCGTATATCCAGCCTGCGGCAGTGCAAACAGCGCAATAGAGCTTACGATTCCGGAGTTGGAGAAATATTCCGGTTTTGCAGCATGGGTGGATGTCTGCAAAGCACAGAATCCGGCCTAAGATTACGGATCAGGAGAGCAGGCGGCGTTGTATGCTGCTAAGTCTTCACTGAGCGGAAATGTCTGCCTGAATTTTTTTATAAGCTTCTTTTGACTGCTGATCAATAACACCCCGCTGCTGTCGAAAGCGGCCAGTTCCACAGAGGCTAACGGATGCTGTATGGAAAGCGTCGGATGCCAGAAGCCTTCATAATCCACTGCCTGGGGCAATCCATAGCTCCGGTTGCTTTCGCTTAATACGTCTTCTTTTGCTATCGATGGATCAAAACCGGAAAGCACTGTCCAGATCCATTGAAAATCTTCTGCTTCTAATAATTCTGTCAGCTCCTCTCCGCGAAACCAGTTATAGCTTCCATGTGCCGCCTGGTAAATGCGGGCTGCAACCTGTTTGTTTTGCGGATAGGCCACGCAATCGGTGACCAGCCAGTTATATTGGATCTGAAAATCGTGCAGAGCCCGGAAAATTTTCCGGAAGCTGACGTAAAAGGGTTCTCCTTTTTCTAAAATGGCGCCTTGTAGCATAGGGGGTACCTGCCTTTCCTAATTCCGAAGCTTTTCGAAAGATAAGGGTTAGCCGGGGGAGGTGTGGCTAACCAGTACCTTGTCAATTAATATAAAGGATAATATTCCAAAATAAGAAAAGCAATAGGAAAATAAAATTTTTTTGTTTCACAACCCAATACACTGTAACAGCTCCGGCAACCCTTAGAATCTTACGGTACATTCGCATCATCCAGAAAGCATCTCACAGCAGATCCATTCACTTCCCTCATCAGAAGTCCGAAAAAATATGGAAGACAGGAATCACGTTTCTTGTCTGCTAAAAATGAACAGGAGGAACAATGATGTCGATGAAAATCAATGAAAACAATGGCTATTCACCCATTTACGATGTGAAGCAGCCGAAAAACGCCCGTTCTGCAAAACCAGCTGAAAAAATGGACAGCGCAGATAAAACCGCGGCGAATCCGGCGCCTGCAGGACAGGATGCCTACATCAGCAGTGAAGCTTCTGCCGCCAGGCCAAGCGGCTTGTACCGGTTAGAGCAGGACGGGGACGGCAACCGGAAAATCGTGTTTGACGATCCGGAAAAAACGAAAAAAGCCGGTCAGGAAAAACAGCCGCAGGCAGCGTCGGATGGCCCGGAAAAATCTGCGGAACGGTGTGTCGGAGATACCGGAAAGGTCGACCGCGAGATTAAAAAGCTCAAAGAGAAACAAAAGCAGCTGGAGCAGCAGCTGCAGTCTGCACAAGCCGCCGGAAATGAAAAGAAAGTCCGGGAGCTGGAGAAAAAGCTGGCACAGGTGCAAAGTGAGCTGAGCCAGAAGGATCATGATACTTACAGGCGCAATCATACTTCTTTTTCACAGTAACGGATCTGTTTATGTGAAAATCCGCCGCATTTTATATTAATACCTGTTAATTATTAACAGGTATTAACCGATATAAAAGACAGAGAGCTAACAGATAAAAAGCGGGAGGATTCACATCATGGGAAAAGAAGAGATCACACCGGCGGAATGGCAGATTATGGAAATTATCTGGTCTGGCAATGAGCCGTTTACTTCTGCGGAGGTGTTTTTAAAGCTGCAGGAAACGTCCGGTATGTCCCAGCGGATGGTGCGTGTGCTGATGAACCGCCTGCATCAGAAAGGGATTCTGGCTTATACCGTGGATACGCACGATTCCAGAGTATACCATTACAAGGCAGCAAAGCCAAAAGAGGAATGTATCCTGGAAAAAAGCAGGCGTTTTATCAATCGCTATTTTTCCGGCAGCAGGACAAATGCAGTGGCAGCGCTGCTGCAGGATGCGGTACTGACAGACAGCCAGATCCGCGAGCTGGAAACGATATTGGAGCAAAGCAGAAAGCAGCAGAAAACTCCTTCGCAGAAAGAGAGGTGATCGCCATGTCTGTCTGGCAGCGGATGGTCAGTTTTCTGGACGCGTGCGGCGCGTATCTTACCGTCCAGCTTTTCTGGTGCCTGGTTCTTTCAACGGGCCTGACCGGACTTATTATGATACTGCGCCGGACCGTATTTGCAGGGCGTGTTTTTGCAAAAGGGATGTTGTGGGCATTTTACCTGGCTGTTCCATTTGCCGGAAGGCTGAAGCTGCTGTATACATATGAAAGAACCGGATCGGTTACGGCATGGCTGACAGCATGCCTGCAAAAATGCGTATGGATCAGCCGTGTTTCTGTTACAGGTATTTTGGCTGCTGCCGTCTATACAGCTGTCAAGCGCTTCCGTTTGCATAAGATGACAGCTGCAATGAAAATCGTTTCGGCCCAAACGGTCCGGATACGGGTTACCGATCTGCATGTGTCGCCATTTGCATACGGGCTTTTCCGGCCGTCTGTGATATTGCCCAAAACTATGCTGGAGCATTGCAGTACAGAAGAGCTAGAGGTCATTGTGCAGCATGAACAGACACATATCCGCCTTGGACACCTGTGGTGTTATCTGGCCTGGGATCTGCTGCGCTGCCTGCTTTGGATCAGTCCCTGCCTGGCGGCTGTCCAGAGATATTTCCGGGCAGACCTGGAAGATATCTGTGATAAAGTATGCATTCAAAACAGCAAAAAAACGGCCTGCGAATATGGAGAAATCCTGCTGAAAAGCCTGCAGCTGCTGCGTTTTGGACAGGAAGGAAACCTTCCTGCAGCTACATACATTTCACAAAGCCCGTTTGCAGAATTAAAAAGACGGCTGGAATGCATCCTGCAATTCCAACCGTACCAGAAAAAAACATGCAAAGGCATGCTGGCTGTTTTGGCAGCTATGCTTGCCCTTGTGTTTGCAGGGATACATCATGCGTCTTTTGCCAGGTATTCCGAAGATAAGTTTGTACTGATCTATGAATTTGACGGAACAGAGGCTGTATTCTCGGAATGCAGCGGCAGGCTGCACCGTATGATTTCCTATGATGACCGTTTCGTGTATGTAGACAGGGATGCGTTTGAAGCCTATTTAAATGAAAAACATGCACACGGAGAGATCTTTATTGTGTTCGGCGGTTATGGAAAGCTGCCTGGTTTTGGCAGCGGCGGCTATTCCTGCCTGTATCAGCCAGGTTCCTGCACAGGCCGGATGGTGCAGATCCCTTATGAAAAAGAACACAGCGGGCTGGACGCATGGATGTTTGAACTATTTAAATATCTGTAGGTATGGCCGGGCAAGTGTTACCTTGTGCAAGGGATGTTCCAAACACAAGTGCAGGGAAGAAAGGTGACGACAATGAAAGTGACAGATTCTTACAGCAATGATGTGATGCGGTATACAGCTGCATACACAAATAAAGCTGACATAATTGCAAGAAAAAAACCGGAAAATCTGCCGCAATACTTAAAAAATCTGCAGAGAAAATTTTCGTACATGACATTATGCGCCGACAGAAAAATGAATATGCAGCAGAGCAGCCGCACCCTGACCGTCCATCCAGACCTGATCCGGAACATGCAGCAGGACCCGCTGAAAGAAGCAGCGTATACGCAGCATTTAAAAAGCATTGAAAATCTTTGCAAATGGATCGACGGCCTGCATAAAGTCAGAGGATATACCGCGAAATTCCACCACTGGTATATCGACGAAAACGGCAGATCCTGCCACTTTGCACAATATGAGCGGACAGACAAAACAAGTGAAAAGCTCCGGGCTGCCAGACAGAAAAATACGCAGGCGCTGATTACGAAAACACGGAAAAACTCCGCAGAAAAGAGCAGGAAGCTAAAGGAGTCCTTACAAAAAAAGAAAGCAGCAAAGTTAGGGGATAGTGCGCAGAAGCAACAGAAACCAGGATTGTATCTCAATGTACGTATTTAGGAACTTAGAAACGATTTTTTGTGCAAAATGGCAAAATTCTGATTCTTGGCGACGGAATTGACATTGGGTTGCGTTTTTTAGTGGCTAGGCGGACGCCGGATGAGGGGGAAAGGGCCTGGCTT
>CANOET010000101.1 GCA_947564835.1 uncultured Eubacterium sp.
GATAAAAGCAAGCAGGATAAGTTAATTTCATAGAAGAATCCTCCTTTATGGTGTTGCAGTACCAGGTTCTACAATCCGGCCTGCTTCAATATGGATTTGTATTATCTGTATAATGCACATTAAAGTCAAGAGATAATTTCAATTTTAGATCAGGAGGTATTCCCGCCGAAAGCAAAATCATCTTACTATTAAGCACAAAAATTATTTTAAAGCGTTTCAAACGCGATTCTCCGCCAGGCTATACCTCGGCTTCTTTCATCTTCATCGCCCGCACCTTTAACGGCAGCCCAAACAACGTAATAAATCCTTCTGCATCATGATGATCATACAGATCTCCTGTCGTAAAGCTTGCCAGGGACTCGCTGTACAGCGAATACGGAGAAGTCGTCCCGGCCTTTATAATATTTCCTTTATAAAGCCGGAATTTTACCTCGCCGGTTACATACTTCTGCGTAGACTCCACAAAAGCCTGCACAGCTTCACGCAGTGGCGTAAACCATTTTCCTTCGTATACAATCTGCGCCATCTTGTTGCCCATATCTTTTTTCACTTCCATCGTAGCACGGTCCAGCACCAATTCTTCCAGCTGCTGCTGTGCTTCCATCAGAATCGTTCCGCCTGGAGTCTCGTATACGCCGCGGCTCTTCATGCCGACGACGCGGTTTTCTACGATATCCACGATTCCGATGCCATGCTTGCCGCCCAGGCGGTTCAGCTCGCGGATAATATCTGATACCTTCATCTGTGTGCCGTTGATGGATTTCGGAACGCCTGCTTCAAAGGTCATGGTTACATATTCGCCTTCTTCCGGCGCTTTTTCCGGTGTCACGCCAAGGACAAGCAGGTGGTTGTAATCCGGCTCATTCGCAGGGTCTTCCAGCTCCAGGCCCTCATGGCTGATGTGCCACAGGTTGCGGTCGCGGCTGTAGCTGTTGTCTGCGGAAAACGGCAGGTCGATCCCGTGGGCTTTGCAGTAGGCGATTTCTGATTCGCGGGAATCCATAGTCCATTTGTCATCGCGCCATGCAGCGATAATTTTCAGGTCTGGTGCAAGCGCTTTGATCGTCAGTTCAAAACGGATCTGGTCATTGCCTTTTCCGGTAGCGCCGTGGCAGATGGCGGATGCGCCTTCTTTCCGCGCGATCTCGACTAATTTTTTTGCGATGCCGGGACGTGCCATGGAGGTGCCGAGCAGATATTTATTTTCATATACGGCGCCTGCCTGGACACAAGGGATGATATAGTCTTCACAAAATTCATCGGTAATGTCTTCAATGTATAATTTTGCAGCGCCGGATAATTTCGCGCGTTCTTCCAGTCCGTCCAGTTCGCTTTCCTGCCCGCAGTCCACGCAGCAGCAGATAACCTCGTAATCGTAGTTTTCCTTTAGCCATGGGATAATGGCGGTTGTATCGAGCCCGCCTGAGTATGCCAGTACAACTTTTTCTTTCATGGTAAACAAGTCCTTTCTAAAATATGTTATGTGCGGCATATGTGCAGCACAGATATTACTATACATCAGTTATTTTAAAAGCGCAAGTGATTTTTTATGCAATTATTATTAATATTTATGCATAAACATGATCGGACGGGGGTTAGATGGACGGATAGCGGAAGAATAGAAAAATTTAAGATTGGCTTTGAAAATTGACAATACAGAGGTGATTTATTCTGCATAAAAATAACAGCTATTTCTGCAAAAACTATGTGATTATGCATAAATATTCAAATAATTCAGAAAAATAATAGAAAATGCTTGTACTTTTGGCTTATTTATATTAGTATAGATTTGTTTCAAAGGCCGCAGGCGGCTGGAAGTGAGAATAAGTAATGAAAGAAAGGATAAAAAGAGAGGCAAAGCATTATGATAAAGGCAGGTATTATAGGCGCGACCGGATATGCAGGTGCGGAGCTGGTGCGGATTTTGACGGGGCACAAAGATGTTTCCATTGTGTGGCTCGGTTCCAGGAGTTATATTGATCAAAAATATGCATCGGTCTACCAGAATATGTTTGAACTGGTGGAAGGCAAATGTCTGGATGACAGGCTGGAGGAGCTGGTGAATCAGGCGGATGTGGTATTTACGGCAACGCCGCAGGGGTATCTGGCGTCCGTCATGAAGGAGGAATATCTGGCGCAGGCGAAGTTTATCGACCTGAGTGCAGATTACCGCATCAAAGATGTGTCTGTCTATGAGCAGTGGTACCAGATCAGGCACAAATCCCCGCAGTTTCTTAAGGAAGCGGTATACGGCCTGTGCGAGGTTAACAGGGAACAGGTAAAGCAGGCAAGGCTTGTGGCAAATCCGGGCTGTTATACGACCTGTTCGATTTTAACGGCATACCCGCTCTTAAAAGAAGGGCTGATCGATCCGGATACACTGATTATCGATGCCAAAAGCGGTACATCCGGAGCTGGCAGGGGCGCAAAGGTAAATAACCTGTTTTGCGAGGTCAATGAAAATATAAAAGCTTATGGGATTGCAACGCACCGCCACACGCCGGAAATCGAAGAACAGCTCGGCTATGCGGCAGGGCGTAAGATCACGGTCAGCTTTACGCCGCATCTGGTTCCGATGAACCGCGGGATACTGGCAACGGAATATGCGTCCCTCGTTCCGAAACCAGACGGCAGCCTTCCGGCAGAAGAGGAAATCCGGGAAGTCTACCGTAGTTATTATGAAAAAGAAACATTTATCCGCGTGTTGGAACCGGGGATGTTTCCGGAAACAAAATGGGTGGAGGGCAGCAACTATATGGATGTAAGCTTTCAGATAGATTTGCGTACCGGACGCATTCTTATGATCGGGGCGATTGATAACCTGGTGAAAGGTGCGGCTGGGCAGGCGGTTCAGAATATGAATCTGATGTTCGGTTTGCCGGAGGCGGAGGGGCTTGCATTAGTGCCGATGTTTCCGTAATCAGGGGGATTTTGGGGTGGACGGACGCCGGATGAGGGGGCGGGGGCCTGGATTTCGGCTCCTATTCCGGAATGTTAAGAATCCCTAAGTATTCTGCATTTACACAGTGGCACCGGCCGGGCGCGCCGCCTAGTTCGCCCTGGCTAAACGCCAGAAGCTAAAGGCGCCGCTGGGCTCCGCCCCTGATTTATTGAGCAGAATACTAAGGGATTCTAAACATTCCTCCAACGTCGCCGAAATCCAGGCCCCCGCCCCCTCACCCGGCGTCCGCATAGCCTATAAAAAACCGCAATACAATATCCAACTTACGCCATTTTGCGCAGGCCGCGGCTATGCGTTTATTTACGAGAAAGAGTGGAAAAACAGTGAATATGTGGAAAGCAAAGACAGCCGAAAAAAAGGACATACAACAAAACAATGGAATACAGCCCCAAAAAGCGCACAGCGGCGCGGCACCGCAGGAAGAAGTGCAGATCCGTGAAATGCAGCTGGAGGACTACGGGCAGGTACATGCGCTTTGGATGACGATTCACGGCTTCGGTATCCGCAGCATCGATGATTCCAAAGAGGGAGTCAGCCGTTTCATTCAGCGCAATCCGCATACGAGCGTAGTTGCTGAACATCAAGGGCGTATTATCGGGTCGATTCTGTGCGGGCATGACGGCAGGCGGGGCTGTTTTTACCATGTATGTGTCCATGAAACATACCGCAAGCAGGGGATCGGCAAAGCCATGGCAGTTTTTGCCATGAAGGCGCTGCAAAAAGAGCAGATCAACAAAGTTTCCCTGATTGCCTTTAAAGAAAACGAAGTCGGGAACCATTTCTGGAAGCGTGTCGGATGGACGTTCCGCGATGATTTGAATTATTATGATTTTACCTTAAATGATGCGAATATCACATTGTTTAACCAGTAAGAAAAGGAGAATAATATGGCAATCGAAGAAAAAACGATGGACGAATTGCTGCAGAAGGCATCTGTCCTGATTGAAGCGCTGCCTTATATCCAGCGTTTTAACCGCAAAATTATCGTCGTAAAATACGGCGGCAGCGCAATGGTGGACGACAGCCTGAAACGGAGCGTGATTGAAGACGTTACCCTGCTGAAATTGGTCGGCTTTAAACCGATTATTGTACACGGCGGCGGCAAAGAGATCAGCCGCTGGGTAGAAAAATCCGGTATGGAGCCAAAGTTTATCAACGGTTTGCGCGTAACGGACGAGCCGACGATGGAAATCGCGGAAATGGTGTTAAATAAAGTCAATAAATCCCTTGTGCAGCTTGTCGAGCAGCTGGGCGTGCTTGCTGTCGGTGTCAGCGGTAAAGACGGCGGGATGCTGAAGGTTGAAAAAAAGTATGCGGACGGCGAAGATATTGGTTTTGTCGGGGATATTAAGGAGGTCAATCCAAAGATCTTATACGATCTGCTGGAAAAAGATTTTTTGCCAATCGTTGCCCCGATCGGCCTGGATAGTGCATACAATACCTACAATATCAATGCAGACGATGCGGCCTGTGCGATAGCAAGGGCTGTCAGCGCAGAAAAGCTGGCATTTTTAACCGATATCGAAGGTGTCTATCAAGACCCGCAGAACCCGTCTACGCTGATTTCGGAGCTTCCGATATCCCAGGCAAAAGAACTGATTGACAGCGGCTATATCGGCGGCGGGATGCTTCCTAAGCTGAACAACTGCATCGACGCCATCGATAACGGCGTATCCAGAGTGCATATTTTAGACGGCAGAATCCCGCACTGCCTGCTTTTGGAGATTTTTACCAATAAGGGAATCGGGACGGCAATTTTAGGGGATAAGGAGACGAGATATTACCATGAATAAGAAAGAATATATGGAAGCAGCCGAACAGTCCATCCTGCATACATACAACCGTTTTCCGGCTGTATTTGACCATGGAAAAGGCGTATATCTGTATGATACAGACGGCAGGCAGTATCTGGACTTTGCCTCCGGCATCGGTGTGATGGCGCTTGGCTACGGCAACGAGGAATACAGCCAGGCGCTCAAAGACCAGGCGGACCGGCTGCTGCACACATCAAACCTGTATTACAACGTACCGACAATGCAGGCAGCGCAAAAAGCGTTAAAAGAAAGCGGCATGGACCGCATTTTCTTTACAAACAGCGGAGCAGAGGCAGTCGAAGGAGCATTGAAAGCAGCGAAAAAATATGCCTATACAAAAGACGGCCGCGCCGGACATGAGATCATCGCCATGCAGGGTTCTTTTCACGGCAGGACCGTCGGCGCTCTGTCCGTAACCGGAAACAGCCATTACAGAGAACCGTTCGAGCCATTAATGGGCGGTGTGCGTTTTGCCAGTCTCAACGACCTGGAAAGCGTCCAAAACCAGGTAACAGACAACACCTGCGCTGTGATTCTCGAAACCATCCAGGGAGAAAGCGGCATCCATCCGGCAAAACGGGAGTTTTTGGAAGGCTTGCGCAGCCTTTGCGACGAGCATGATATTCTCCTGATCTTAGATGAGATCCAGTGCGGCATGGGGCGCACCGGGCAGATGTTCGCCTGGCAGCATTACGGCATACGGCCGGACATTATGACGACAGCCAAAGCGCTTGGATGCGGCGTTCCGGTCGGCGCTTTTTTGATGACGGAACGCGTTGCGGAAAAATCCCTGGCGCCCGGCGACCACGGCACGACTTACGGCGGCAATCCGTTTGTGGGCGCGGCAGTCAGCAAAGTATTTGATTTATATGAAAGCTTGCATCTTACAGAGCATGTCAGAAAAGTATCCGTGTATCTGGAGCAGCGGCTGGATGAAATCATCGGACAGTACGATTTCCTGACCGGACGCCGCGGCATGGGGCTGATGCAGGGCGTCGTAACGGAAAAAAATTCTGCTGAGATAGCTGCCAAAGCGCTGGAAGCCGGACTGATCGTGATTACAGCCGGGGCAGACGTGATACGGATTCTTCCGCCGCTTGTGATTACGGAGGCGGATGTGGATGAGATGGTGAAAAAATTTAAAGGGGTGCTGGATACTTATTAAGCAGGTTACGAAACACTTTTGACATTGTGTTGCGTTTTTTCTTCTCAAATTATTTTGGGTAGCCGGCGGGGGAGATGGCTAACCGGACGACTCTGCGGGCTGTGGGCAGGGGATGCGCCGGGAGACACACCTTGGGCGGACTGGGGCAACGCTGCGTCCCCTGGTCACAGCCCGCAGAGTCGTCTGGTCAGCCACACCCCCTGGCCAATCAAGATCTATCGGGAAGCCAAAAACGCAACACAATGTCAAAAGTGTTTCTGTTAAACCGGACATTTCGCTTTCTTTCATCTTTCCGGGAAACGGCATAGCTTTTCTTTTGTTCTTAAGTTACCGCTAACAGCTGCAATTTAGAAACAATTTAAAAACATACAAAAATCCGCGCCTAATATTATTAGGAATTTTCCGTGTTCTTATATAATTTTGGTTCACATAACGAATAAAATAAAAGAATATTCTAAATTATGTCTGTACAAATCTACTATAGATCTATTATTTGCAAATAATCAGATAATTTTAAGCAAACCTCATATTTACTTTCAAATCAAAAAGTTGTATAGTGGTTACCAGAAAAAGATGCATCAAAGAGGATCCGTCATATCATTGCAGAAATATAGAAATTATATTATATCATAGAAAGGATCAGACATTATGATAAAATCCACGCAAACAGAAACCAACGCGAAACCATCCGGCATGTATGACCCGCGTTTTGAACACGACAGCTGCGGCATCGGGGCTGTTGTGAATGTCAAAGGCGTCCGGACGCATGCCACGGTGGAAAACGCATTGAAAATCGTAGAAAACCTTCAGCACCGCGCCGGTAAGGATGCGGAAGGGAAGACCGGGGACGGGGTCGGTATTTTGCTGCAGGTCTCGTACCGGTTTTTTGATAAAGCATGTAAGCCGCTCGGTATCCATTTGGACGGGGAGCGGGAATTTGGTGTCGGGATGTTCTTTTTCCCGCAGGATGAATTTAAACGCCGCCGTGCGATGAAGATGTTTGAAGTGATTGTCGAAAAAGAAGGCATGGAATTTCTCGGCTGGAGGGATGTGCCGACGGCGCCGGATAAGCTTGGCAAAAAGGCGGTGGACTGTATGCCGTATATTATGCAGGGCTTTGTCAAACGTCCGCAGGATACGCAAAAAGGGTTGGAATTTGACCGGAAGCTGTATGTTGTGCGCCGTGTGTTTGAGCAGTCCAATGATTTTACGTATGTCTGTTCGCTGTCCAGCCGTACGATTGTGTATAAAGGCATGTTCCTCGTCGACCAGCTGCGCCTGTTTTTTGCGGATCTGCAGGATCCGGATTATGAGAGTGCGATTGCGACCGTGCATTCCAGGTTTTCTACCAATACGAATCCGAGCTGGGAGCGTGCGCACCCGAACCGCCTGATTGTGCATAACGGGGAGATTAATACGATCCGGGGCAATGTCGATAAGATGTTCGGGCGCGAGGAAACGATGACCTGCGGCGCGCTGGATGCGGAATTGTCTAAGGTGCTTCCGGTCGTGCATGCGGAAGGGTCGGATTCTGCGCAGCTGGATAATACGCTGGAATTTCTGGTGATGAGCGGGATGCCGCTGCCGCTTGCGGTGATGATTATGATCCCGGAGCCTTGGTCGCATAATGATACGATGACGCAGAAGAAAAAAGATTTTTACCAGTATTATGCGACGATGATGGAGCCGTGGGACGGTCCGGCGTCGATCCTTTTTTCGGATGGGGACCTGATGGGCGCTGTGCTGGACCGTAACGGGCTGCGTCCGAGCAGGTATTATCTGACGGAGGATGACCAGTTGATCTTATCCTCGGAGGTCGGCGTACTGGAGATTGACCCGACCAGGATTGTCCGCAAGGACCGTCTGCGTCCGGGGAAAATGCTGCTGGTCGATACGGTAAACGGGCGGCTGATCGGGGATGACGAGCTGAAAGAATACTATGCGGGGAGGCGTCCGTACGGGGAATGGCTGGACCGGAACCTTGTGCAGCTGCAGGAGTTAAAGATTCCGAATGAACGCGTGCCCCAAGTGAAAAAAGAAGAGCTGAAAAAGCTCCAGCGTGCGTTTGGCTATACGTATGAATCTATGAAAGAAGTGATCCTGCCGATGGCCTTAAACGGCACAGAATCCACAAGCGCGATGGGCATTGATATCCCGCTGGCTGTGCTGGCGGACGACCATCAGCCGCTGTTTAATTATTTCAAACAGCTGTTTGCGCAGGTGACGAATCCGCCGATTGATTCGATCCGGGAAAAAATCGTGACATCTACCTGCATTTATATCGGGGATGACGGGAACCTGCTGGAAGAGCGGCCGGAAAACTGCCAGGTGTTAAAGGTCAATAACCCGATCCTGACGAATACGGACCTGATGAAAATCCGCGCGATGCATGTGGAAGGGTTCCGTGTGGCGGAGATCCCGATCATTTATTATAAAAATACGAGCCTCGAAAAAGCGGTGGACCGGCTGTTTCTGGAAGCGGACCGGGCGTACCGGGACGGCGCCAATATCCTGATCTTATCCGACCGGGGCGTGGATGAGAACCATGTGGCAATCCCTTCGCTGTTAGCGGTGGCGGCGCTGCATGAGCATTTGGTCGTAACGAAAAAACGGACGTCGCTTTCGCTGATTTTAGAGTCCGGCGAACCGCGGGAGGTCCATCATTTTGCAACGCTGCTGGGGTATGGCGCAAGCGCGGTCAATCCGTATCTGGCGCATGAGACGGTCAAGGAGCTGGTGGAGCTTGGCATGCTGGACAAGGATCCGTATGCGGCCATCGATGATTACAACCATGCGGTGACTTCCGGAATCGTTAAAATCGCTTCCAAAATGGGCATTTCCACGATCCAGTCGTACCAGGGCGCCAAGATTTTTGAAGCGATCGGCATAGACCGCTCTGTGATTGATAAATATTTTACAAATACCGTCAGCCGGATCGGCGGGATTACGTTAGAGGATATGGAAAACGATGTGGACCATCTGCATTCGCTTGCCTATGATCCGCTCGGGCTGGAGGTGGACGAATCGCTGGATTCCAGGGGGCGCCATAAAATGCGCAGCGGCGCGGGGCAGCACCTGTACCAGCCGGCGACGATCCATATGCTGCAGAAATCTACCCGGATGGGGGATTACGGGCTGTTTCAAAAATATACGCAGATGGTCAATGCGGAAGAAAAAGACGCCTATATCCGCGGCATGCTGGAGTTTTGTTATCCGAAGCAGGGCATCCCGATCGAAGAGGTGGAAAGCGTGGATGCGATTGTGACGCGGTTTAAGACCGGGGCAATGTCGTACGGGTCCATTTCGCAGGAAGCACACGAGACGCTTGCGGTAGCGATGAACATGCTGCACGGCAAGTCGAATACCGGCGAGGGCGGCGAAAGCATCGAGCGCCTGACGGTCGGGCCGGACGGGGTCAATAAATGTTCTGCCATCAAACAGGTGGCGTCCGGGCGCTTCGGCGTTACGAGCCGTTACCTGGTCAGCGCCGAAGAGATCCAGATCAAAATGGCGCAGGGGGCAAAGCCGGGCGAAGGCGGGCATCTGCCGGGCAAAAAGGTATACCCGTGGATTGCAAAGACAAGGCTTTCCACACCGGGCGTGTCGCTGATTTCCCCGCCGCCGCACCATGATATTTATTCGATTGAGGACTTAGAGCAGCTGATTTACGATTTGAAAAATGCGAACCGCACAGCCAGGATTTCCGTCAAGCTTGTATCCGAAGCAGGGGTCGGCACGGTTGCGGCAGGCGTGGCCAAGGCGGGCGCACAGCTGATTTTGATTTCCGGCTATGACGGCGGCACCGGCGCGGCGCCGCGCAGCTCCATCCATAATGCGGGGCTTCCGTGGGAACTGGGGCTGTCAGAGACGCACCAGACTCTGATTCAAAACGGCCTGCGTCATAAGGTGCGCATCGAGACGGACGGTAAGCTGATGACCGGCAGGGACGTTGCGGTCGCGGCGCTGCTCGGCGCGGAGGAATTTGGTTTTGCGACAGCGCCGCTTGTGACGATGGGCTGCGTGATGATGCGCGTCTGCAACCTGGACACCTGCCCGGCGGGCATCGCGACGCAGAATCCGAAGCTGAGGGAACGTTTTGACGGCAAACCGGAATATGTCGTAAACTTTATGAAATTTATTGCGCAGGATTTGCGTGAGATTATGGCCCGCCTGGGCATCCGTACCGTGGATGAGCTGGTAGGGCGCACGGACCTTCTGCGTGTGCGGGAAGACCTGTCCGAACGTCAGAAAGAGATCGACCTGACCCGTATTCTGCACAATCCGTTTACAGACCACAAGGAAAAAGTCATTTTTGACCCGAAAAAGGTCTATGATTTTCATCTGGAACAGACCAAAGATGAAAAAGTGCTGTTCAAGCAGCTCCAGGGCGCGCTGGCATCGCATACAAGGCGCAGCATTGCCGTGGAAGTGACGAATACAGACCGAGCGTTCGGGACGATGTTCGGCGCGGAGATTACAAGACGGTATCCGGACGGCCTTGACGAAGATACGTTTCTGGTGCGCTGCAGCGGCGCGGGCGGGCAGAGCTTCGGCGCGTTTATCCCGCGGGGAATGACGCTGGAGCTGGTCGGCGATTCCAATGACTATTTCGGCAAGGGCTTATCCGGCGGCAAGCTGGTCGTATATGCGCCGGCCGGGACAAAGTTTTGCAAGGATGAAAATATCATTATCGGCAACGTCGCGCTGTACGGCGCGACAAGCGGCAAAGCATTTATCAGCGGCGTGGCGGGCGAACGGTTCTGCGTGCGTAATTCCGGCGCCCATGCGGTCGTAGAAGGCGTGGGCGACCACGGCTGTGAATATATGACCGGGGGACGCGTTGTCGTGCTGGGACGCACCGGGAAAAACTTTGCGGCAGGCATGAGCGGCGGCATCGCCTACGTGCTGGATGAAGACAACGATTTATATACGAGGCTGAACAAGGGCATGGTATCATCCGAAGAGATTACATCCAAGTACGACGTGCTTGAGCTAAAGGAAATGATCGAAGAGCATGTCAAGCTCACCAATTCGGAAAAAGGCAAGCAGATTTTGGATGATTTTCGTTCTTATCTGCCGAAATTTAAAAAGATCGTGCCGCACGATTACAAACGCATGATGCTGGCCATCGTCCAGATGGAAGAAAAAGGGCTGAACGCCGAGCAGGCACAGATCGAAGCATTTTACGCAAACGCAGGAAGATAGGAGGGTGACAACATGGGAAAACCGACCGGATTTATGGATTATGAAAGAAAAACGAGCAGGGCGCTGGAACCAAAGGAGCGTACCCGGCATTTCCACGAGTTTCACATCCCGCTTTCTGAAAAAGAACAGCAAATACAGGGTGCCCGCTGCATGGACTGCGGTGTTCCGTTCTGCCAGGCAGGCATGCAGATCGAGGGGATGGCAAGCGGATGTCCGCTGCACAACCTGATCCCGGAATGGAACGACCTGGTATCTTCCGGCAACTGGGAACAGGCATACAACCGCCTGAAAAAAACAAACAACTTTCCGGAATTTACCTCCCGCGTCTGCCCGGCGCTGTGCGAGGCGGCCTGCACCTGCGGGCATTACGGCGACGCGGTCACAACAAAGGAAAATGAATACGGAATCATCGAATACGCATACAGACAGGGGCTTGCCGGACCGAAGCCGCCCCGGGTGCGCACCGGAAAGCGCATTGCCGTCATAGGCTCCGGCCCGGCCGGCCTTGCGGCGGCAGACCAGCTGAATAAGCGCGGGCACCATGTCACCGTCTACGAACGCGACGACCGCGTCGGCGGGCTGTTAATGTACGGGATTCCGAATATGAAGCTGGAAAAATCCGTAATCGAACGAAAAATCGCGGTTATGCGCGGGGAAGGCGTGGAATTTGTAACAAATACAGATGTTGGCAGAGATTTAAAAGCAGCAAAGCTGCTAAAAGACTACGACCGTATTGTTTTAGCCTGCGGCGCGAAAAATCCAAGGGATATCAAGGCGACGGGACGCGATGCGAAAGGCATTTACTTTGCGGTGGATTATCTGGCCGCCGTAACAAAGAGCCTGATGGATCCGGGGCGGAAAGGAGAAAAGCCTGGCCAGGTTGTATCTGTAAAAGGAAAGCATGTCGTTGTCATTGGCGGCGGCGACACCGGAAATGACTGTGTCGGCACCTGCATCCGCCTGGGCGCGGCCAGTGTCACCCAGCTGGAAATGATGCCGAAAGCGCCGGATACCCGCGCCGCGGATAATCCATGGCCGGAATGGCCGAAGGTCTGCAAGACAGATTACGGCCAGGAAGAAGCGATTGCGTTATTCGGGCACGATCCGCGTGTATACCAGACGACGGTGAAAGAGTTTTTAAAAGATAAAAACGGAAACCTGGCAGGGATACTGACGGTACGGATGGAACAACGCAAGGATGAAAAAACCGGGCGCATGACGTTTTGCGAAGCGGCGGGCAGTGAAAAGAAGATTGCGGCGGATGTGGCGCTGATTGCAGCCGGGTTTTTGGGAAGCGAGAAGTATGTCGCGGATGCGTTCGGCGTGCAGTTGGACGGGCGGACGAATGTGCAGACGAAAGAGGGTACCTACGAGACAGGAACAGCGCGGGTGTTTGCCTGCGGGGATATGCGCAGGGGGCAGTCGCTCGTTGTGTGGGCGATCCGGGAAGGCCGTGAGGTGGCGGTGGAAGTGGACCGGAGCCTGATGGGGTATACGTATATGACGGTGCAGTAGGTGCTTACAAACGGTTTCTTACGCAAAATGGCAGAATTGACATTGCGTTGCGTTTTAGGGGGCTTTAGGAAAGACTCTGGTTAGCCA
>CANOET010000102.1 GCA_947564835.1 uncultured Eubacterium sp.
TGTATGTCAGGATTATGAAATCCGTGGCTGAGATTATGAATGAAGCATAGAAGGAACAGGAATGCCATGCTGCGTGCTGGCAGCAGTGGAGATGGAAATTTCTGCAGGGCATGTCTGGCGGGCAGCAGCAGAAATGAAAATACCGTTGGCAGGCAGCCCGGCACAGGCAGGAGGAAAGTGCTGATGCTTGCATCCGTGGCCTCCATGATCGACCAGTTTAACCTGCCGAATATCCGGCTGCTGCTGGGAATGGGGTATGAGGTGCATGTGGCCTGTAACTTCCGGGAAGGGAACACATGTGACAAAAAGCGTCTGCGGGGCCTGAAAAAGAAGCTGGCAGCCATGCATGTGGCCTGGCACCAGTGGGACTGTCCCAGAAGCGCTGCCTCTTTACGGAAATGTGCCAGGGCTTACCGCCAGCTGTGCAGGCTGCTGGGGCAGCAGGGCTTTTCCTGGATGCACTGCCATTCCCCGGTCGGCGGGGCATTGGCCAGGCTGGCCGCGCACCGGTATGGCGTGCGGGTGGTGTATACGGCGCACGGGTTCCATTTTTATCAAGGCGCACCGCTTAGAAACTGGCTGCTGTATTATCCGGTGGAAAAACTGCTTTCCTACTGGACGGATGTGCTGATTACGGTGAACCGGGAGGATTACGGTTTTGCCAGGCGCAGGCTGGGGGCAGGGAAGGTTTTTTATATCCCGGGCGTTGGCGTGGATCTGGCGGAGTTTCTTAGCCCGGCCTGTCTGGATGAGCGGCTTTGCGGCGCATCCGAAAATCTGCAGGATAAGCGATTTTGCAATACATCCGAAAACCTGCGGAATAAGCAGCTTTGCGGTGCATCCGAAAATCTGTGGAATAAGCAGTTTTGCGGCGCATCCGAAAACCTGCGGGATGCGCGGTTTTGTGAAATGTTCGGGATCCCGCAGGGTGCGTCCGTGCTTTTGTCCGTGGGGGAGCTGATTCCAAGGAAGAACCACCGGATGGTGCTGGACGCGCTGGCTGCCCTGGGCAGGCCGGATGTTTATTACCTGGTCTGCGGGCAGGGGCCTTTGCGCGGGGAGCTGCGGCAGTATGCGCACAGGCGCGGGGTCGGCGGAAGGGTCCGGCTGGCCGGGTACCAGGAACGGATGGGGTGGATCCTTGAAAATGCGGATATTTTCGTGTTCCCGTCCCTGCAGGAGGGGCTGCCGGTGGCGCTGCTGGAAGCGATGGCCGCGGGCCTTCCGTGCGCGGTTTCGGATATCCGCGGGAACCGGGAGCTGGTGCGCGCAGGGGAGCGGTTTGCGCCGGACAGCCCCGGGGGCCTGGCGGGTTTGCTTGGGAGGCTGCTGGAAGACGGCGCCTACCGGCAGGCGTGCGGGGCTTCCAACCGCAGGCGTGTGCGCAGGTATGCCCTCTGCCGGGTGGAGGCCCGGATGGAGAGGATTTACAGGGCCATGGACAGTACAAATATTTAGCAACAGGAGGTGGCGGGCATGCCGCGTGTTTCAGTGATTATGGCCGTGTTTGGGATGGCCGGGAGGGCGGGCGTCCTGGAAAGGGCGGTTGCCTCCATCCGCAGGCAGACGCTGCGGGACTGGGAGCTGCTGATTTATGACGACGGGTCCGCGGACGGCACCCTGCAGGAGGTATCCAGGATTGCGCGCGCCGACCCAAGGATCCGCGTGCTGCACGGCACGCGCAACAGGAAGGCCGGGTACGCCAGGAACCGGTGCATCCGGGCGGCGCGGGGCAGGTACCTGGCCGTTATGGATGCGGATGACATTTCCGCGCCGGGCAGGCTTGCGGCGCAGGCGGATTTCCTGGACATGCACCCGCAGTACGCTTTTGTGGGCAGCAGCGCGTGGATGTTTGACAGCCGCGGCGTCTGGGGGCTGCGCCGTGTGCCGGAGAGGCCGGGGAGGGAGTCGTTTTTAAGCACGCTGCCGTTTGTGCATCCGTCGGTGATGCTGCGCAGGGAGGCGGCGCTGGCGGTGCATGGCTACCGGGAGGGGCCGCAGGCTTACCGTGCGGAGGACTATGAGTTTCTGATGCGGCTGTATGCGGCCGGGTACCGGGGGTACAACCTTAAGGAGCCCCTGCTGTACTACCGGGAGGATGCGCATGCCATGCGCAGGCGCAAATACCGTTACCGGTTGACGGAATGCAGGGTGCGCCTGCACGGCTTTGGGCGGCTTGGCATCCTGCGGGGGAACCTGCGGTATGTGTTAAAGCCGCTTGCGGCGGGGCTGGCCCCGGCGTGCCTGATGCGGGCTGCCAGGGTGCGGCGTTACCGGACTGCGGGGGCGCAGGGGGAAGGAGGGCGGTTTACGCATGGATGACATCCGGATTTTTGTGGCGCATTCGCCGGACAGCAGGGATATCTGTATCCGGCGCCCGTTTTTGTGCCATGTGGCAGCCGGGAGCAGCCTGTGGACGCGCCCGGTGCCGCAGGGGATGCTGCGGGACGACGCCGGGGAGCATATTTCCGGGAAAAACCGGGCGTACTGCGAGCTGACGGTCCAGTACTATGCGTGGAAAAATGTGCGGGCGGACTATTACGGCTTCTGCCATTACCGCCGTTATTTCTCTTTTGCGCCGCGCCCGCTGCCGGAAGAGGACTGCGGCTGCCCGGTGTTCCCTTATATCAGCCCGTATCTCCAAAGGAGGCTCTGCATGGATGAGGAAACGATCCGCCGCAGGGTGGAGGGGAACGATTTCCTGATTGCGGAGGGGATCCCGGTGCAGGCGCTGCATGCGCGCAGTGTTTATGACCATTACCGCAGGGCGGACGGCCTGCATGTGCGGGACCTGGACCTGTTTTTAAGGATCCTTTGCCGCAGGCACCCGTACCTTGCGGGCGCGGCGCGTTCGTATATGCAGGGGAAGGTGTTCTACCCGTGCAGCATGTTCCTGATGAAGCGGGTGCTGTTCGCGGAATATGCGTCCGTGCTGTTTGACGTGCTGGAGGCATTTGAACGGGAAGCGGACACGGGCGGGTATTCCAGGGAGGGCCTGCGCACCCCGGGGCATCTGGGGGAGCGTTTCGCGGGCATCTACTATACGTATTTGAAGCAGGCGGGCGGGTACCGGCTGGGCGAACTGCAGATGGTGCTGGCCATGCACACGCGGGCGGGTACGGCTGCAAGGCCCGGGGAAGGGGAAATTCCGGTGGCGCTTGCGGCGGACCAGGGCTTTGTGCCGGTGCTGGCGGTCTGCCTGCGTTCGCTTGCGGAGCATGCGGACCCGGGCAGGAGGTACCATATTTACGTGCTGCATACGGATATCGGGGAAGCCGGCCAGGCGGCGCTGCGTGGGATGCTGCGGGAAACGCCGGCCGGGGGCTGCATCCGGCTGGATTTTGCGGATGCGGGCGCCTGGACGGACGGGTACCGGCTGCGGGCGAAGGGGCATATATCCGCACCGACGTATTACCGGTTCCTGATACCGTGGATGTTCCGTGGATGTGAGCGGGTGGTCTACCTGGATGCGGACGTGGTCGTGAAGGCGGACGTTGCGCGGCTATATGACCTGGCGCCCGGGGATGCGATGCTGGCGGCTGCGCCGGACGCGGATTTTATCGGCCAGTGCTGCGGGGCGAACCCGGACACGGGGCAGTACTGTGAACGCGTGCTGGGGATAAAGGACCCGGGCGGGTACATGCAGGCGGGGGTGCTGGTATTTTACCCGCAGGCATGGGGCGGGAAAGCCCAGGCGCGGGAGCTGTTCCAAATGGCGCAGCAGGGGGACTACCGGTATTCGGACCAGGACGTCCTTAACATCGTGTGCGAAGGGCGCACCCGCAGGCTGGATATGAAATGGAATATGCTGACGGACAGCGGGGGCATGCGCCTTCCCGTGATCCGCCATGCCCCGGCGGCGCTGCTGGAGGAATATGAAACGGCGCGCAGGGACCCGTATATCATCCACTACGCGGGGAGCAGGAAGCCTTGGCAGGACCCCGGGGAGGACTTTGCGCAGGAATTTTGGGAAACGGCGCGGCGGACGCCGTATTATGAAAGGCTGCTGGCGGGGATGGAAGGAAGCGGGGCGGGGCGGACGCTGGCGGAAAAAGCCCTGAACCTTGCAAGGAGTGCGGCGAAAGCCGTGCTGCCGCGGGGGAGCCGGATCCGCAGGGCTATCGGCGGATGGTACTGGCGGATGAAATAAAAATAGCGGGGCACAGGCGGTGCCGGACACGCAGGAAAGGAAGAAATGAAAACGGATGACACAGGAGGCCGGGCAGATGGATAAGACGGTGGCAAGGCTGCAGGGGCTGTACCGGTACCGTGCGCTGGTGAAACAGCTGGTGCTAAAGGACCTGAAGCTGAAATACAGAAGAAGTTTTTTAGGGTACGTATGGAGCGTGTTAAACCCGCTGCTGGTGATGGCCGTCATGTACCTGGTGTTTTCGAAGATGTTCCGGTTTGACGTGCCGAACTACCCGGCGTACCTGATCATCGGGCAGGCGGTGTTTAATTTTATGACGGAGGCGACGAACCAGGCGGTGTTTTCCATTACGGGCAACAGCGCGCTGTTAAAAAAAGTGTATGTGCCGAAATACGTGTTCACGCTGTCGAAGGTGACAAGCTCGCTGGTGAATCTGCTGTTTTCGCTGGGCGCGATGGGGATCGTGTTTGTGTTTTCGGGGGTGCGGTTTACATGGTATATGCTGCTGGTGGCGGCGGTGATGGCGGAGCTTTACGTGTTCAGCCTGGGGCTTGGGCTGTTCCTGGCGCAGGCGGCGGTGTTTTTCCGGGATATCCAGTATATCTACAGCGTGCTGACGACGGCGTGGATGTACGCGACGCCGATCTTCTACCCCATGGGGCAGCTTTCGGAAGGGATGCAGCGTGTGGTGCGTGCCGTGAACCCGATGTACCATTACGTGACGCAGTTCCGTACGCTGGTGCTGGAAGGGGCGCTGCCGGACCCGGGGTCGGTGGCGTACGGGTGCGTGCTGGCCGTACTGTTCCTCGTGTTTGGGACCTGGTGCTTTTGGAAGACGCAGGACCGGTTTATCCTGTATATCTGATATATTGACACTGTATGTAAAAGTATGCGGACGTCCCGGGCACCCGGCGGGCAGGCGGAAAAGGCGGCAGGCCGGGCGGAAACGTGCGCCGGGTAAGGCAGGGAGAATAAAAAGGAGAAAAGATGGAAGAAAACCGTACCGTGATTGACGCGGAACATGTGACGGTCCGCTTCAACATGGCGGGCCAGTCGGTGAACAATCTAAAAGAATACGTGATCCGCCTGGCCAAAAGGGAGCTGATGTTCCAGGAGTTCCTTGCGCTGAAGGATGTAAGCCTGAAAGTGCGGGCAGGGGAGTCCTGGGGCATTATCGGAAGGAACGGTGCGGGGAAGTCCACGCTGCTGAAGCTGGTGTGCGGGATCCTAAAGCCCTATAAAGGGAGTGTGACGGTGCGGGGGAGCGTGGCGCCGCTGATCGAGCTGGGGGCCGGGTTTGACGGGGAGCTGACGGCGGAGGAGAACATCCTGCTGAACGGGACGCTGATGGGGTACGGGGAGAAGTTCATGAAGGAGCGGATGGAAGAGATCATAGCATTTGCGGAGCTAAGGGATTTCCTGGAGATGCCGATCAAGAACTATTCGTCGGGGATGGCGGCGAGGCTTGGGTTTGCGGTGGCGACGGTGGTGCGCCCGGATATCCTGATCTGCGACGAGGTGCTGGCGGTGGGGGACTACCGGTTCCAGCAAAAGTGCGAGGGACGGATGGGTGAGCTGCTGGATGCGGGGACGACGCTACTGTATGTGTCGCATGCGGACGAGTCGGTGCGCAGGCTGTGCAGCCATGCGCTGTGGATGGAAAACGGGTGCGTGGTTATGAGCGGGGGATCCAAAGAGGTCTGCGATGCTTATATGGATAAAAAGTAGTGTGCGGGTAAAAGCTGCTGAGAAGATAAGAAAGAGGAGAAAGACGTGGTTATTCAGAGGATATTGTTTCCACAAATTCATAAATGTACCGAACATGAGCTGTATTTTAGATCTGCAGGGGGATGCTGCCGTGCTGTCCGGGCCCAAAACAGCTGCGGAATTTCCCAAGCCAGGAGTGTCCGAGCTGCTGGATGCAGCAGGAACGGCAGTCTTCCGGCAGCAGGCTCCGGAACCGGAAGGAATGGATATCAGGGAAATATGCCCGGGGATGCCTGCGGCGCCGGTGAGCTGTGCGCGGCGGGCGGAATACAGGGAAGGCTGGTGTATCATTACAGCGAAGGGTTTTTGCGGCTGCAAGCAGGGATGCCGGTTGGATTTGATACATACTTTAATGGGTTTTCAGCAGATAAATGGAAGAAATATACGGTGCTGGATCAGCTGTACCTCCGGCTCGTCTTGTCCGGAAAGGTGAAAGTGACGCTGTATACCAGGCAGAAGCTGCATGAACAGGTGATTACCCGGATTATGAGCGAGACAATCGTGGACGCGGGTACGAAGCAGGCGTTTGATTTTGTATATGACTGGGACAGCGCCAGGGGGATGCTGGCATTTGAGCTGGAAGCGCTGGATGCAGACGGTTTTTTTTACGGAGGGGCTTACCGCAGCCGGACGGCAGAGGAAAAAATGCAGCATGTAACACTCGGGGCAGGGATCTGTACGTTTCAAAGGGAAGCGTATGTGAAAAAAAATCTGGGCGTCCTGCTGGACGAAATTATAGAAAAGGAAGACAGCGTGCTGTACGGGCATTTGGAAGTGTTTGTTTCAGACAATGGAAAATCGCTGGATGCGAAGGCGCTTGACCATGTACACATCCATCTGTATCCGAACCGGAACGTAGGAGGGGCAGGCGGATTTACCAGATGCCTGCTGGAAATGAAGGAAAGCGCCGCACAGACCGGGGTGACGCATGCGCTGCTGATGGATGACGATGTGGTCATTGAGCCGCAGGCACTGGAGCGGACGTACATGCTGCTGGCGCTGCGCAGGGAAACGTATCAGGATCTGTTTATCGGCGGGGCGATGCTGCGCCTGGACGAACAGGCCGTGCAGTTTGAGGCCGGGGCTGTCTGGCATGCGGATACGGGGATGATGCATCCGCTTAAGAGCGGGCTGGATCTTAGGAGCTGCGAAAGCTGCCTGTATAATGAGATTGAAGAGTATGCAAACTACAATGCTTGGTGGTATTGCTGCTTTCCGCTGCAGACGGCAGCCGATGACAATCTGCCGCTGCCGCTGTTTATCAAGATGGACGATGTGGAGTACGGTGTCAGAAATTTAAAACATCTGGTATTGATGAACGGAATCTGTGTCTGGCATGAGCCGTTTGAACATAAATATGCATCCAGCCTGGAATATTATAATGTGCGCAACCGTCTGATTCATTGCGCACTGCACAGCAAATCATATCATGCGTATACGCTTCAGCGGCAGATGCTGGCGTTTTGCCTGCGGGAGATTACATATTACCGTTATAAAAACGTAGACCTGTACCTGCGCGGCATCCGGGATTTTCTGAAAGGCCCGCGCTGGCTGATGAGGCAGGATGCCCAAAAGCTGCACCGGGAGCTGATGCAGGCAGGGTACCAGGCCAAGGATCTAAAGCAGCTGGATATGGGTTTTGATTACCAGGTTTATGAGACAAGCAGGGAGGATTACGGGCAGTACAATTCCAGAATGAAACGGATTATGACGCTGAACGGCCTGCTGCTTCCGGCAAAAGGGGATAATATTGCACCGATGGCTTCGGTCAGAGGGGTGCATTTTTACCGGAGGAAGCGGGTGATGAATTATGAAATCACAAGTAACCGGGCGTTTCTTACAGAACGGTCCGTGGCGCAGATGTTCCGGTCACTGCTGCAGGTGGCGCGGATGCTGCGGCTGATCAGCAGGGATTTTGAACCAGCCCGCAGGGCTTATCTGGAGGAAGGGAAACGGCTGATGGAAAAACGGTTCTGGAAGCGTTATTTACAGATCCGGTAGAAAAACAAAATCCGCTTTTGCGGGGGGTGTTATAACAGGATGGGCAGTTTTTGTACAGAACAGAAAGGGAAATGCAGATGAGGGAGGAAAAAATTGGAAGGAAATACAGCGGAACAGGAAGCAAAAAGCTATGAAGGTAAAGGCTTCTTATGTGCGGCGGCTTGTACTGGCCCTGATTTACGGCTATCTGGCCCTGCCGGTCCTGATTTTTTTTCTGGGCTGGTGCAGGTGGTATATCGGGGCGCCGTGTGCATGCGTACTTGTCTATTCCGTATGGCGCTGCATCCGGGAACATCGTGATGCTGCGGATACGGAGTATATGCTGACGGGCATGCATGGAAGAAAAATTGCAGCGGTTGTGCTGCTTGTGCTGCTTTGGACGGGATTGTCCGGTGTGGGCGGCTATGTATGGCAGAATGCGGACCATCCGGTCAGGAATGAGCTGTTTACCCTGCTGGTGCAGGAAAAGTGGCCGGTTGTCAGGGAAGTGGAGATTCTGTCTGAGGCCGGGGCGGCTGCGACGCAGATCCGGGGCCTGGTCTATTACATCGGCTTCTGGCTTCCGGCTGCGGCAGCCGGGAAGCTGGCCGGAATAACTGCCGGGTGGGCGGTGCAGTATCTGTGGGCGGCAGCCGGTATCCTGCTGATGTATGCATGGATCTGTATCAGCAAAAAGAAACTGGCGGTCTGGCCGCTTCTGATCCTGATTTGCTTCAGCGGTCTGGACGCCCTTGGCGTGCTGCTGACCTGCCCCGAAGGGCTTACGGTGTTCTCCGATGTACATCTGGAAGCATGGGCGCCTTATTACCAGTTTTCGTCCATGACGACGCAGCTGTTCTGGGTGTTTAACCAGGCGGTTCCGGCGTGGCTGCTTTCGGCGCTTGTATTCTTGGGTGAAAAGCCGCGCAGCCTGTTATTTTTAGCATCTTTAACGATTCTGACAGCAACGTTTCCGTTTGTGGGTGTGCTGCCGTTTGTGCTGTATTTTATGGTAAGCCGCTGTGCATGGGAGCCGGGGCAGTTCAAGCAGGCGGGTGTATCCGCGGTATTCAAAAGCTGCCTGGGCGGCTGGTGCAGCTTTCAGAACATAGCAGGGACTGCTGTTACGGGGATTGTCTGCGGTATTTACATATCCGGAAATAACGCGGTGCGAAAAAGCCTGCCGCTTCTTAATTCCAGCCGGAAGATGCTGCTGCTGATTTTTGGCATACTGGCAGTTGCGGCAGGGGGTGCAGCGGTGCGGGTGTTTGTGGTGCGCGGCTGGGGAGCGCTGCTGCTGAAAGCGGCAGCTGTAGCGTTTGTACTTATACTTGTGTGCCGGATTGCCAGACTGCCTTATGCGGACTGGCAGTCACCACTGTTTTACTGGATCAACCTTACCGTGTTTTATGTTTTGGAAGCAGGGGTGTTTCTGCTGGTATTGTATCCGGCGGTGAAAGACCGGAAGCTGTTTTGGCTGACGGGGGCCTGGCTGTATGTAATTCCGCTCATTATGATTGGAAAATCGTGTGATTTCTGCATGCGTGCTTCCATCCCGGGGTTGTTTCTGATTATGCTGTGGTGTGTGGATATGCTGGACGCGTGGCGTACGCAAAAGCAGAACCGGAAACGGGCCTGTGTGCTGGCTGTACTGCTTATGATTGGAGCGGTAACTCCGCTGCATGAGATCAAGCGCAGTTATATACATACGCGTGAGTATTATGAAAACCAGACAGCTACGCCGGAAGAAATTTTTATGGGAAATAATTTCAGCGGCAGTACGGCCGGATTTTTCTGGAGGTATTTTGCAAAACCGTAGAAATTTTGTCCGTACCGGATTCTGGAAATCGTGATTTTGGCGCCGGTTGTTTTGCAGTGCGGGATACGGGAACAGAAAATAAAAATGAAAGTGGCAGGAGCGGATATGTTTCAAATAGGAGAGAATAAGAAGTTCAAATTAGATAAAAACGGGAAAAGAGAACAGATCCTGCTGTCTGCCTGCACGCTGATCGTTTCCTTATTTCTGGTGCTGACATTGAAAGTCTGCCCTGTGGCAAATGATAAATGGAACTTTTTGCAGTATTCCCTTCATTTTGGGCTGTGTGAAGACTGGAAGCTCTGGCTGGCCGGGGCTGCGGCCGCCGGGGGAATCGTCCTGGCTGCTTACAAACTTGTACAGAAAATACCTGTGACAGAAACAAAGGCGGCAGCAAAGGCAGAGAAAAAGACAGAAAGCATTCAGAAACAAGGGACGGCCCTGCAGAAAAAAATTTTTTGGATCTCCTTCCTGCTGATTCTGGCTGTCTGGGGATGCGTGTTTTTGCTGTTGTTTCCGGGGGCTGCCATGAACGATACTGTTTACTGCATGATGTCACCGGTTAATTCCGCGTCGGTACAGCCGCTGGTCTTTGAACTGGTCATTTATTGGTGGATGCATGCGGCCGGGGCATTGGCCGGGGGTATGGCTGCTTACGCGGCTCTGACCTTTGCGCAGCTTGTATTTTGTGCCGGGGCTGCGGCATATGCGGTTGCATGGCTTTCCGGTAAAAAAATAAAACCATTCTTTTGTTATACGGCAGCGGCAGCATTCGCATTTTCTCCTGTGGCAGCAGATTATGCGGTTACGCTTGTCAAAGACAGCTGCTTTGCATTTTTCTTTTTGCTGATGCTGCTGCAGGTGTATGACCTGCTTACGGAAGAAAACGAGGTGCTGAACAAAAGACGGATGGGCAGGATTGCCTTGCTGATGATTCTTACAGCCTTATTCCGCAATAACGGGAAAGTAGTTGTTTATCTGTTGCTGCTATTTTTATTTGCAGCCAGAAAAAGAGATCGGAAGCGCACCGCAGTTATGTTTCTGGCGGTTTGGTGCGCGGTACAGCTCAATGGGGCAGTGGTATCCCACTATCATCCGCAAAGCGCATCCTTCCGGGAAGCTTCCGGCGTGCTGACCCAGCAGATGGCGGCAGTGGTTGCAAGGGACGGGGAGATGTCGCCGCAAGAAGCAGAATTTTTAAATCGGCTGCTTCCTTTGGACCAATGGAAAAGCTGCTACACCTTTGATTTTGAAGACCCGCTGAAATTTCATCCGGCATTTGATAACACCTTTTTAAATGACCATAAGCTGGATTTTATCAAAACATGGTATTCGCTGATGAAAAAAAATTTCGGAATATACAGGGACGCATATCTGTTCCACACTTACCAGATGTGGAATACCGCCAGCTTTAGCAGGGTTTGCCTGGACTACAGCCAGTCGGTTTTTACGAGCATTAATAATAATGCGCCGGGCGACGACAGGTGTACGGAGTATCTGGAATCCATCGGGTTAAGGAATGATTCCTTGTTTCCAGATATGTTTGTTGATGCATGCAAAGATACATTTGTAAAGGCATGTGAACTGAACCTGCTGCTGAACCCCGGATGGATGGTGCTGATACTGATCATGGGAAGTTTTTTCCTGATCGTAAAAAGACGCTGGAAGCAGCTTTGTTTTCTTGTGCCGCAGCTTGTGATGTGGCTGGTTTTTATGGCGGCGGCCCCGGCGGGCGGGCCGTTCAGGTATCATTATTACCTGCTTGTGTGCCTGCCGTTTAGTATTCTGCTGCCTTGGAAAGAGGTATCGGGGAAGGAGGTCTGACGTGGATAAAATAGCAGTGCTGATTCCTTGTTATAACGAAGCAAAAACAATCCGTAAAGTCGTGCGGGAATGGAAACAGGAAATTCCGGAGGCGGTGATCTATGTCTATGACAATAACTCTACCGATGATACTGCGGCCATTGCCCGGGAAGAAGGCGCGCTCGTCCGCCGGGAATACCAGCAGGGCAAAGGAAATGTGATCCGCCGCATGTTCCGCGAGGTAGATGCACAATGTTACCTGATGGTGGACGGCGACGACACCTACCCGCCGGCATACGGCAGGCAGATGATCGAAGAAGTCCTATACCGGCAGGCGGATATGGTGGTAGGCGACAGGCTGTCATCGACTTACTTTGAAGAAAACAAGCGTCCGTTCCACAACTTCGGCAACAGCCTGGTAAGGCTTGCGATCAACCGGTTATTTAAAAGCAATATCAAGGACATCATGACCGGATACCGGGCCTTCAGCTATCCGTTTGTCAAGACATTTCCGGTGCTGTCCAAAGGCTTTGAGATCGAAACGGAAATGAGCATCCACGCAGTGGATAAAAATATGCAGATCAGCAATATTTTGATCGAATACAGAGACCGGCCGCAGGGCAGCGAGTCCAAACTAAACACATATACAGACGGGATCAAGGTATTAAGGACGATCGGGGCTTTGTATAAAAATTACAAACCAATGCAGTTTTTTTCCTGGCTGGCATGCTTCCTGCTGGCTGCTGCGGCGGTGCTGTTTGCCCCGGTATTTGCCACTTATGTGCAAAGCGGGCTGGTACCCAGGTTCCCGACGCTGATTGCATGCGGATTTATCGCATTGGCAGCGCTTTTAAGCTTTTTTTCGGGGATGATTCTGGAGACCATAGCGAAAAAGGGCAGGCAGGAGTTTGAAATGGGACTGCACAGCGCCTGGAGGAAGTACCGGGAACTGTCGGAAGAAGAAACGCCTGCTGCAATGGAATATGCAGGAAACAGGGCGCCGAAAGAAAATCACTCTTGAACAGGACGAAAAAAGGAAAACAGAAAGAAAAAAGAAAAACAGAAAGAAAAAAGGAAAACAGAAAGAACGATGTTTGAACAGATGACGGAACAGGAAGCACGCGAGATGGTACTGGAAAGTGTCAGGCAGTACTGCGAACAATTTCATATGCAGCAGAAC
>CANOET010000103.1 GCA_947564835.1 uncultured Eubacterium sp.
CGCAGCGTTGCCCCAGTCCGCCCAAGGTGTGTCTCCCGGCGCATCCCCTGCCCACCGCCCGCAGAGTCGTCCGGCTATCCACATCCCCCTGCCTAGAGCCCGCAGAGTCATCCGGCTATCCACATCCCCTTGGCAATTCAATGGTAATATAACAGCTCCCACCAAAGAAAAGATACCCATATTTCTGCCCTTCGCCCCAAAACGCAAAATCCCTTTACAAAGCTCTTACGCAAGCTTATAATAAAACAAAAAGCAAAGCGAGGTATCCAAATGAATCCAATTCCATTTAACAAAATCCATCTGGTCCCTTTCGACACGATAGCCGGTTATGAAGTACGTCCCGGTTTTTACGATATTAACGGCGCCACCGCAATCCCGGGCGGCGTAAATTTTACCGTACATTCCAACCATGCGACTTCCTGTGAGCTGCTGCTGTTTCACCGTGAAGAGGACACGCCTTATGCGGTTTTAAAGTTTCCGGATAATTACCGGATCGGTAATGTGTTTTCTATGATCGTGTTTAAGCTGAATATCGAAGATTTTGAATATGCTTACCGGGTAGACGGGCCTTATGAGCCGGAAAACGGCCTGATTTTTAATCCGAAAAAAAATCTGCTGGATCCTTATGCGAAAGCGGTTACCGGGCAGAGCGTCTGGGGTACGCGCAAAACACACAATGTCTTTTATAAAGCACGTGTTGTAAAAGATGATTTTGACTGGGGCAGATTTGTTTTTCCGCATATTCCGATGGAGGACCTGATTATTTATGAACTGCATGTACGCGGTTTTTCTATGGCGGATGCGTCTATTCATGCAAAGCCGGGAACGTTTGCTGCGCTGATGGAAAAAATCCCGTATTTAAAAAAGCTGGGGATTAATGCTGTGGAACTGATGCCGATTTTTGAATTTGACGAGACGGGTTCTCTGCGCACATATAACGGACATGACCTGGTAGATTACTGGGGCTATAATACCGTCAGCTTTTTCGCTCCGAATACCAGCTATTGCGGCGGCATTGAATATAACCGCGAAGGCACGGAGCTTAAGCAGCTGGTAAAAACGCTGCATGATAACGGTATTGAGGTCATTTTGGATGTTGTCTTTAACCATACGGCAGAAGGAAATGAACAGGGCAATTTCTTTTCGTTTAAAGGATTTGACAACAATATTTATTATATGTTAAAGCCAAACGGCGAATATTTTAACTATAGCGGCTGCGGAAATACGCTGAACTGCAACCATCCGATCGTACAGCGTATGATCCTGGACTGCCTGCGCTATTGGGTAACGACTTACCATGTGGACGGCTTCCGGTTTGACCTGGCTACGATTCTCGGACGCAACGAAGACGGCTCTCCGATGCGCAAGCCGCCGCTGCTGCAAAGCCTGGCGTTTGATCCGATTTTGGGCGATACAAAGCTGATTGCAGAAGCATGGGATGCCGGCGGGCTGTACCAGGTCGGAAGCTTCCCGTCCTGGAACCGTTTTGCAGAATGGAACGGACGTTACCGCGATGATGTCCGCAGCTTTTTAAAGGGCGATACAAATATGGCCGCGGCAGCTGCCTTGCGTATTACCGGCTCGGTTGATATTTACGATCCGAAGACACGCGGCTACGATGCATCGATCAATTTCCTGACGTGCCATGACGGATTTACGCTGAATGATCTGTACAGCTATAATGAAAAGCACAATGAAGCGAATGGATGGAACAATACGGACGGAAGCAATGATAATTACAGCTGGAACTGCGGCGTGGAAGGCAAGACCATGGACCACGAGATCCTCTCGCTGCGCAGGCGGATGGTGAAAAATGCCTGTGCCGTGCTGCTGCTGAGCCGCGGAACGCCGATGTTCCTTGCAGGGGACGAATTTGGCAACAGCCAGCATGGCAATAACAATGCCTACTGCCAGGATAATATGATTTCGTGGCTGGACTGGAATTTGCCGGAGAAAAATAAGGAATTGTTTCAGTTTTTCAGCTATATGATCGATTTCCGGAAAAAACATACGATTGTACGTAAAAATACTTCTATATGTTCTATCGGATTCCCATGCGTCAGCCTGCACGAAGCAACTGCCTGGAATGACCATTATCAGTGGGATTCGCACGTGATCGGTGTGATGTATGCAGGGAAACACGAAGAGACGGATGCGGATGATATTGTATTTTTGTCGATCAATGCTTACTGGGAGAGTGTGACGCAGCATTTGCCGCAGCTTCCGCCGACGATGCACTGGGAGGCAATAGTGGATACGTTCCTGACGCACAGTATTCTTCCGGAACCGCGCCGGATTACGGATCATCAGGTGTTTCTGCAGCCGCGCAGCGTGCAGGTGCTGATTGCGTGTACGAATGAAACAAATAAATAGGCTGGGTGATGATCCGCAGAGGGTAAAATGACAGAAAGCTTAACATTTAACAATAAACCGGCGTCTGTTACCCGCACAGGCATTATATGGTGGATTTAAGCGGGCGTGTGCGGGAAATCAAGACACCGGTAGATCAGGGGGATTATTTTAGTAATCAGCCGCGCAAGACAGTACGGAAAAACAACGACGCTGCATGCATGAAAAGAATATCCCATACAATCGTCTTTATGGATTTTTTCATAGCAGTCAGCTGTTTTTGGCCCGGTATTCCTTTGCAAGCGCCTCAAACGCAGGAAGCGCACGTTCAATCCGTTCGGTAGGCACGCAGTAAGAAATACGCACATGCCCCGGACAGCCGAAACCGCACCCCGGCACAATCAGAAGATTGTAAGCTTTGGCACGTTCTGCAAACGCGGTATCGTCTGCTTCCAGCGAACGCGGGAACATATAAAATGTGCCGCCCGGCTCGACGGTCTGGTAGCCCATGTCCCGCAGGCTTTTCAGCAGCAGGTTCTTATTCGTTTCATAAATCGAAATATCCGCCGTCTCATCCGCGCACGCTGCGCATACGCGCTGGAACAGGCTCGGCGCATTGACGTAACCAAGCGCCCTGCCGGCTCCCGCGACTGCCGCGTACACCTGGTCAAAATCATCCATTTCCGAAGGGACGAGGACATAGCCCATCCGCTCGCCTGGCAGGGATAATGATTTGGACCAGGAATAGGAGACCAGCGTATTGCGGTAATAGTCCGGCAGAAACGGCACTTTTGTCCCTGAGAAAACAATTTCCCGGTAAGGCTCATCCGAAATCAGATAGATCGTATGGCCATATGCTTTGGATTTTTCTTCCAGCAGGCCGGCCAGTTTTTTTACCGTTTCCTCAGAGTAAACGGCGCCTGACGGGTTATTTGGGGAATTGACGACCACAGCCTTTACAGCGGGCGTCAGAACCTGCCTGAGTGCGTCAAAATCAATCTGGAATGCTTTGGTATCTGCCGGTACAATGACAGGCTTTGCGCCCGCGCCTTGTGCAAAGACCGTATATTCCGGAAAATACGGCGCAAAGATCACCACCTCATCGCCCTGGTTGCACAGGCCGTGAAAACAGCAGCATAAGGCGGCAGCGGCGCCGACAGACATATAAAAATTATCCGCTGTATAAGAAGTATGGAAGCGGCGGTTCACCGAGTCCGCCAGCATGGCGCGCACACCCGCATCGCCCTGTGCGCTTGTGTATCCGTGAAGAACGACCGGATCCATTTCAGACAGGAACGAAACGGCTGTCCGGTTGACCGATTCCGGAGCGGGTACGCTCGGGTTCCCGATGGAAAAATCAAATACATTTTCTGCGCCGATTTCAGCGGCTCTTTTTTTTCCAAATTCAAACAGTTCCCGGATGACAGAACGCTGTGTACCGAGGGAAACCATTTTTTCATTTAAATTCGACATGGCTGATTGCTCCTTTGTGATTAAGTTGTGATTCGGTTCGCCTTTAGTATAGCGGAAAGCAGGCTGTGTTTCAAGTGTGTGTTTTCTAAAGGTAAAATGGGATCCGGCTATGCATTTTTACGCACCTGCGACGGCGCCGCGCCGAAGCGTTCCTGGAACATCCTCCGGAACAGCTTATAATTCGTAAATCCATGCCGTTCTAAAATATCCTGAATCTTGTCCTGCGTTGTCAGCAGGTCGTGATAGATATGCGACAGGCACAGTTCATTCTGATATTCTAAAAATGTACTCCCGATATGCTTTTTAAAAAAGCGGCAGAAATATCCGGATTCCAGGAAGGCCACGGCGGAGATTTCGGCAAGAGGTATCGGAGCGTGCCTCATCCGGCTGGTTTTCACTGGCCACAGCCCGCAGAGTCGTCCGCATAGCCATCTCCTCTCCCATCCCTTCAGCATCCGAACTTTTTCATTGCTTTCTCCGACACGATGTATTATAATGCACGTGTATCAACATATAGAGACTAATACACATGGAGGACAAATCATGAGTGCAGCATTTAGACCGATCAAAGAAGGCAAAGTACGTCAGGTATACGACAACGGCGACAGCCTGATCATTGTCGCCACAGACCGGATTTCCGCGTTTGACAATATATTAAAAAACACGATTCCGGACAAAGGCGCCGTACTGACGGAAATGTCAAGGTTCTGGTTTGAGTTTACAGCCAGCGTGGTACCGAATCATATGCTTTCCACGGAAGGGAAGGATATGCCGGAATTTTTTCAGACAGAGGAATTTGCAGGCAAGAGCATGAAATGCAAAAAGCTGACGATGCTGCCGATTGAATGCATCGTGCGCGGATATATTACAGGGAGCGGATGGGAAAGCTATCAAAAGGACGGGACTGTCTGCGGGATTCAGCTGCCGGAAGGGCTGCGGGAATCTGACCAGCTGCCGGAACCGATTTATACGCCGACGACAAAGGCGGACCAGGGGGACCATGACGAGCATATTACGTTTGCGGATACTGTAAAGATATTGGAAAAGCAGTTTCCTGGCAAAGGGGAGGCTTATGCGGCGCAGATTCGGGACTGCACGATTGCATTGTATCAAAAGTGTGCGGAATATGCGCGTTCGAAAAAGATTATTATCGCGGATACGAAGTTTGAGTTTGGCCTGGATGCAGACGGTAAGGTTGTGGTCGCAGATGAGATGCTTACGCCGGACAGCTCCAGGTTCTGGCCGCTGGAGGGCTATCAGCCGGGACAGGGGCAGCCTTCTTTTGACAAGCAGTTTGTCAGGGACTGGCTGAAACAGAATCCGGACAATGACGGCGTGCTGCCAAAGGAGGTTGTGGAGAAGACGGCTTCTAAGTATAAGGAAGCATATGAATTGCTGACAGGGAAAGCTTTTTCATACGGCACACGGTGACTATAAACAAATGGATCAGGATGTATGGAAAAGCAGATCGGAAAAAGCGGCTAAAGATGCAAAAGTCCGATCGGAAAAGCGGAGAAAGAATATAGGAACAGGGAACGCAGACGATGGAAAAACGGATCATCGGAGTGAGGGATTTTTTATATGGGGCAGAATTATTTAGAACAGGAACGGCCGGTTCCGAATCGGGATGCTGTTCAAAAACAGCAGGGGCAGTGTGGGCGTAAGACACAGGTATGGGCGCAGACGGACAAGCTTAGTGAAGAATGCGGCGTGATCGGCGTGTATGATTTTGAGGGCCATGATGTGGCTTCGGATATTTACTACGGGCTGTTTGCCCTGCAGCATAGGGGGCAGGAAAGCTGCGGCATTGCGGTCAGCAATACGAAGGGGCAGTTTTGCAAGGTGGATTCTTATAAGGATATGGGGCTTGTCAATGAAGTGTTCAACCCGGAAAACCTGGGCCGGCTCAAAGGGGATATCGGTGTCGGGCATGTCCGTTATTCTACGGCAGGGGCGTCGACCAGGGAAAATGCGCAGCCGTTGGTGATTAATTATGTAAAAGGGACGCTTGGTGTGGCGCATAACGGTAACCTGATCAATGCCGCAGAGCTGAGGCGGGAGCTGGAATATACCGGTGCGATTTTTCAGACAACGATCGATTCGGAGGTGATCGCCTACCATATCGCCAGGGAGCGCCTGCATTCGCGTACGGCGGAGGAGGCGGTGCTGCGTGCGGCGAAAAAAATCAAGGGGGCCTATGCGCTCGTTGTGATGAGCCCGCGCAAGCTGATCGGGGCCAGGGACCCGTTTGGGTTTAAGCCGCTTTGTATCGGCAGGCGCGGACAGGCATATTTCCTGGCGTCGGAGACTTGTGCGCTGGAGACGGTCGGGGCGGAATTTATCCGTGATGTGCAGCCAGGCGAGGTTGTTACGATCTCGCCAGAAGGCGGCATCCAGTCCGACCGGTCGCTTTGCCTGCCAAAAGAACAGGCCGGAAGGTGTATTTTTGAATATATTTATTTTGCCAGGCCGGACAGCCAGATCGACGGCGTCAGCGTCTATAATTCCAGAATCAGGGCCGGGCAGTTTCTGGCCGTCGATTCGCCGGTGGAAGCGGATCTGGTCGTAGGCGTGCCGGAATCCGGAAACGCGGCGGCGCTCGGCTATTCGATGCAGTCCGGCATCCCGTACGGCATTGCGTTTATGAAAAACAGCTACGTCGGCAGGACGTTTATCAAGCCAAAGCAGTCGTACCGTGCAGACAGCGTACGGGTGAAATTGAATGCCGTCAAGGAGGCTGTGAACGGCAAACGGATCATTATGATCGACGATTCGATCGTCCGGGGGACGACGTCCGGGCGGATCGTGTCGATGTTGAAAGAAGCAGGAGCGGCGCAGGTGCATGTGCGCATCAGCTCCCCGCCGTTTTTATGGCCGTGTTATTTTGGAACCGACGTTCCGGAGCGGGAACAGCTGATTGCTTATAACCGTACGCTGGAGGAGATCCGGGATGTGATCGGGGCAGACAGCCTGGGTTATTTAAAGGTGGAACGCCTGGAGGAGATGGTGGACGGGCTTTCCATCTGCAAAGGCTGCTTTACGGGAAAATATCCGCTGGAACCTCCGAAGGAAGATATCCGCGGTGATTATTACGACCGGATCAGGTAACACGGACAGAAGAAACAATCCGGCCGGATACCAGCCGGACAGAAGAAAAAGAAAGGAAGGAGCAGGCGTTATGACAGCAGACACAAGCAGATACAGCAGCCCGTTATCCGAACGGTATGCCAGTAAAGAAATGCAGTATATTTTTTCCCAGGACAAAAAATTCCGTACATGGAGGAAGCTATGGATTGCGCTGGCGGAAACGGAAATGGAGCTTGGCTTAAAAGGGGAAAACGGCGAGCCGGTAATTACGCAGGAAATGATTGACGAACTGAAAGCGCATGCGGATGATATTAATTATGAAGACGCGCGCCGGCGGGAGGCCGAAGTCCGCCATGATGTGATGAGCCATGTCTATGCATACGGCCTGCAGTGCCCGAAAGCAGCCGGAATCATCCATCTGGGCGCGACCTCCTGCTACGTCGGGGACAATACGGATATTATACTGATGGCCGAAGCGCTGCAGCTCGTGCGCCGGAAGCTGTTAAACGTGATCGCCAAGCTGGCAAAGTTCGCGGATACTTACAAAAGCCTGCCGACGCTTGCGTTTACCCATTTCCAGCCGGCGCAGCCGACGACTGTGGGCAAGCGCGCTTCCCTGTGGCTGCAGGAGTTTTTGATGGATTTGGAAGATGTGGATTATGTGATCCTGACGATGAAGCTGCTTGGTTCCAAAGGAACGACCGGAACGCAGGCCAGCTTTCAGGAGCTGTTCCAAAATGACCAGGAAACGATCGACAAAATCGATCCTTTGATCGCGCAGAAAATGGGGTTTGCACACTGCTATCCGGTATCCGGCCAGACTTATTCGCGCAAGGTCGATACGAGGGTTGCCAATGTATTGGCCGGCATTGCGGCAAGCGCGCACAAAATGTCCAACGATATCCGCCTGCTGCAGCATTTAAAAGAAATCGAAGAACCGTTTGAAAAAAACCAGATCGGATCGTCCGCGATGGCTTATAAGCGCAATCCGATGCGCAGCGAACGCATTGCCTCGCTGGCGCGCTACGTGATGATCGACGCGCTGAATCCGGCTGTCACCTCGGCGGTGCAGTGGTTTGAACGCACGCTGGATGATTCCGCGAATAAGCGGCTGTCGATCCCGGAAGGGTTTCTGGCTGTGGACGGTATTTTGGACCTGTGCCTGAATGTGGTGGACGGGCTGGTTGTGTATGACAAGGTGATTACCAAGCATCTGATGGCGGAGCTGCCGTTTATGGCGACGGAGAATATCATGATGGACGCCGTGAAAAAAGGAGGCAGCAGGCAAAAGCTGCATGAGCGGATCCGCCAGCTGTCGATGGAGGCCGGGGAAAATGTGAAAAAATACGGGCTGGAAAATAACCTGCTGGAGCTGATTGCGGCTGACGGGGCGTTCCAGCTGTCTTTGGAGGAGCTGCAGGCAGGGATGGACCCGGCGAAATATGTGGGGCGCGCGCCGCTGCAGGTGGAAAAATTCCTTAAGGATGTAGTGGAGCCGGTGCTGGAGAAGAACCGGGGGCTGCTGGGGATGCAGGCAGAGATTCATGTGTGAGAAAACTACGATAACAACAGGAGGAAAACAAAATGGGAAAAGTAAGACGCGTATTTGCTGAAAAAAAGCCGCCCTTTGCGGTTGCCGCAAAGTCGTTAAAGCATGAAATCCGCCACTATCTCGGCATTTCGGGTGTTACAGGCGTCCGCGAGCTGATCCGCTACGATGTGGAGAATATTTCAGACAGCACCTTTGCGGTTGCCAAAAGCACCGTTTTTTCAGAACCGCCGGTAGATGATATTTACGAAGAGACGTTCGACGCAAAGGGCGGACGGGTTTTTTCGGTTGAATATCTCCCGGGGCAGTTTGACCAGCGTGCGGACTCCGCGCAGCAGTGCATCCGCCTGTTAAACGACGCCGAAGATCCGGTGATCCGTACGGCTGTGACCTATATTATTTCAGGGGAAATGGACGATGCGGAATTTGCGGCGATTAAAAAGCACTGCATCAATCCGGTCGATTCCAGGGAAAGCGGCGAAGAAAAGCCGGATACGCTGATCCAGCAGTTTGAAGAACCAAAAGACGTGCAGATTCTTTCTTCTTTTACGCAGCTGTCAGAAGAAAAGCTGCAGGAATTATATGATTCCCTGCAGCTTGCGATGACGTTCCAGGATTTTTTGCATATCCGGAATTATTTTCAAACAGAAGAAAAACGGGACCCTTCCATGACGGAAATCCGGGTGCTGGATACGTACTGGTCGGATCATTGCCGCCATACGACCTTTTTAACAGAGCTTACAGATGTGGCCTTTGCGGACGGGTATTACCGCGTGCCGATCGAAGCGGCTTACCAGGATTATCTGGATTCGTTCCGCAGCCTGTACGCCGGCAGGAGCGATAAGTTTGTCTGCCTGATGGATCTGGCGCTGATGGCGATGAAACGGCTGAAAAAAGAAGGAAAGCTGCAGGATCAGGAGGAATCCGACGAGATCAATGCCTGCTCGATCGTAGTTCCGGTAGAAATTGACGGGCAGACGCAGGAATGGCTGGTGAATTTTAAAAATGAGACGCACAACCATCCGACGGAAATCGAGCCGTTCGGCGGGGCGGCTACCTGCCTGGGCGGCGCGATCCGCGATCCGCTTTCGGGGCGTACGTATGTCTATCAGGCAATGCGCGTGACCGGTGCGGCAGATCCGACGCTTCCGGTCAGCGAGACGCTGGAAGGCAAGCTGCCGCAGAAAAACCTGACCAGGGGCGCAGCCAGGGGTTATTCCTCCTACGGCAACCAGATCGGGCTTGCGACCGGATATGTCAAAGAAATCTACCATCCGGATTATGTTGCAAAACGGATGGAAATCGGTGCCGTGCTGGGCGCGGCGCCGCGGGCGGCTGTACAAAGGCTGGCGTCCGACCCGGGAGATATCATCGTGCTGCTGGGCGGGCGTACCGGACGCGACGGATGCGGCGGCGCGACAGGTTCCTCCAAAGCACATACGACGCAGTCGATCGATACGTGCGGCGCAGAAGTGCAGAAAGGAAACGCGCCGACGGAGCGCAAGCTGCAGCGGCTGTTCCGCAGGCCGGAAGTATCGCATATTATCAAAAAATGCAATGATTTCGGCGCGGGCGGCGTATCCGTAGCGATCGGGGAGCTTGCCGACGGGCTGCGTGTGGAGCTGGACAAGGTGCCGAAAAAATACGCCGGCCTGGACGGCACGGAAATCGCTATCTCCGAATCCCAGGAACGGATGGCGTGTGTAATCGCACCGGAGGATGTGGACCAGTTTTTAGCCTATGCAAAAGAGGAAAACCTGGAAGCCGTCCCGGTAGCCGTCGTAACGGAGCAGCCGCGGCTTGTGCTCGTATGGAGGGGCAGGGAGATTGTCAATATTTCCCGGGCGTTCCTAAATACAAACGGCGCGCACCAGGAAGCAGCCGTATCCGTAGAGCTGCCTTCCCGGGAAGACAATTTCTTTCAGAAGCTGGAATTAGAAAAAGTAAGAGACGACCTTGCGGCAGGCGATATCCGCGCGGCATGGCTGGATACGCTTTCTGACCTTAACGTATGCTCGCAGAAAGGACTTGTTGAAATGTTCGACAGCTCCATCGGCGCGGGAAGCGTACTGATGCCGTACGGCGGGCGCTACCAGCTGACCGAGACGCAGGCGATGGCGGCAAAGCTTCCGGTATTAGAAGGAAAGACCGATACAGTAACAATGATGGCCTATGGATTTGACCCGTACCTTTCCAGCTGGTCGCCGTACCATGGAGCCGTTTATGCCGTACTGGAATCGCTGTCCAGAATCGTTGCATCCGGCGGGGATTACAGCAAAGTCCGGTTTACCTTCCAGGAATATTTCCGCAGGATGAGCAAAGAGCCGTCCAGATGGAGCCAGCCGTTTGCATCCTTGCTCGGAGCCTACGCCGCGCAGATCGGGTTCGGGCTGCCTTCGATCGGCGGCAAAGACTCCATGTCCGGCACCTTTAATGAGATCGATGTGCCGCCGACACTCGTTTCCTTTGCCGTAGACATAGCAAAGCAGCAGGAGGTCCTGACACCGGAATTAAAAGAACCGGGACATCTGCTTGTACGGTTTTCCATCGAAACAGACGAATACGACCTTCCGGTCTATGAACGTGTGCAAATGCTGTACGATGTGATACACGCACTGATTGGCAGGCATTTGATTGTAGCTGCCTATGCACTCGACGGCAAAGGGATCGCCGCGGCTGTAAGCAAGATGGCATTCGGAAACAAATGGGGCATTGCGTTAGATCCGTCCGCCGTAACCCCACAGCAGCTGTTTGCCCCGGCATTCGGCAGCCTTGTGGCAGAAGCCCCGGCAGACCAGATAGACCAGATCCGCGCAGCCATGCAGGAAGCCGGACTTGGCAGCGCGTTTGCCGTAATCGGAGAAGTCCGTTCCGACCATATATTCCGCTACGGCGACGTCACGGTCACGATAGAGGAAGCGCTCAAAGCATGGACTGGAACATTGGAAAAAGTATTTCCAACCGTTGCATCCGAAGAAAAAGAAGAAGTACACACAGGGCTGTACCAAACCGGCCAGATCTACGTATGCAGGCATAAGACCGCGAAACCGACCGTATTTATCCCGGTCTTCCCTGGCACCAACTGTGAATACGATTCCGCAAAAGCGTTCGAACGCGCAGGCGCACAGGTAACCATACAAGTATTTAAAAATCTGGACAGCGCAGATATCCGCGATTCCGTAGAAGCATTTGAACGCGCTATCGCAAACGCCCAGATCCTCATGTTCCCAGGCGGATTTTCCGCAGGCGACGAACCGGAAGGCTCCGCGAAATTCTTTGCCAATGCGTTCCGCAATGAGCGGATCAAAGAAGCGGTGCGCAGGCTTCTGGATGAAAGGGACGGCCTGGCGCTCGGTATCTGCAACGGCTTCCAGGCGCTGATCAAGCTGGGGCTTTTACCGCACGGAAAGATCACGCAGCAGCAGCCGGATTCGCCGACACTGACCTACAATACGATCGGGCGCCATATATCCAAAATGGTGTATACAAAAGTCGTATCCAATAAGAGCCCATGGCTGGCACAGGCGAAATGCGGCCACATCTATACCAACCCTGCCTCCCACGGAGAAGGGCGCTTTGTCGCAGGAAAAGAATGGCTGGACCGGCTGTTCGCAAACGGACAGGTAGCCACGCAGTATGTCAATGAAGGCGGTATGCCGACTATGGATGAGGAGTGGAATATCAATGGGTCTTATCTGGCGGTCGAAGGGATTACAAGCCCGGACGGACGTGTGTTTGGGAAGATGGCACATTCGGAGCGCAGGGGGGATGCTGTGGCGATGAATATTTACGGGGAGCAGGATTTGAAGCTGTTTGAAGCGGGAGTGGAGTATTTCTGCTGATTATTGGGCGTAGGGGCTGGGAGGGCCTGAAATAGATTGGGTGGCTAGGGGATGTGGCTGGCTGGATGATTCTGTGGCTGGCCGGATGACTCTGTGGCTGACCGGATGATTCTGTGGCTAACCGGAGGACTCTGCGGGCTGTTGGCTGTGGCTGACCGGACGACTCTGTGGCTGATTGGATGACTCTGTGGTTGACCAGACGACTCTGTGGCTGACCGGACGACTCTGTGGTTGACCGGACGACTCTGTGGTTGACCGGACGACTCTGTGGTTGACCGGACGACTCTGCGGGCTGTGGCCAGGGGACGCGCCGGGAGACACACCTTG
>CANOET010000104.1 GCA_947564835.1 uncultured Eubacterium sp.
TAGTCGCAGTTAGCGATTAGTTCACCGCAGCGTTGCCCCAGTCCGCCCAAGGTGTGTCTCCCGGCGCATTCCCTGCCCACAGCCCGCAGAGTCGTCCGCTTAGCCACATCCCCCTGGCTACCCAAGATCTTCCGCGAATCCAAAAAAATTTAGCAAAATACCCATAGAAAGTAACTACAAAGCCGAACAAGTAATACAATTTGCACAATAACATGCAGAAACCTGGACTTCCAATTAGATAATATAACATGGTAAAGTAAACCCATCAAAGCTAACAACCGGTTGTAAAAACTGCCGCAGATTTGCAGATCCGTAGATCAGGCGCGGCAGCAGTGATGAAAACAGAAAAAGAAAGGAGCCGGACATGAACCTGATTAAAGAGTCTAATGTGCAGATCTTAGAAGGTGCGGCTGACTGGAAAGAAGCTGTCTGCCAGTCGGTGATCCCTCTGGAAAAAGACGGATCTGTAACAGCGGCTTATAAGGAAGCGATTATTCAAAACATTGAACAGCTAGGCCCGTATATCTGCATTGCGCCGCATATTGCGCTGCCGCATGCCAGGCCGGAGCAAGGGGCGGTGCGGAGCCAGATTGCCGTGACGCTGTTCCGCAGGGAGGTTGATTTTAACAGGGAGGATGCAAGGGCGAATTTATTTATCTCACTTGCAGCGGCGGACGCGGACAGCCATCTGGATGTCCTGGTGCAGATTACGGATATTCTGCAGGATGAAGAGCGGACGGCGCATATTCTGCAGGCAAAGGATGCAGCGGAACTTTATCAATATTTTAAGTAAGAGATGATGTAAGAGAGGTTACGGAAATGACAGTATTACTATTTATTCAGGAGGTTTTATCTACTCCGGCGATTTTTGTCGGCCTGGTCGCAATGCTTGGCCTGCTGCTTCAGAAATCCGGTACGCAGACGGTCGTAAAAGGGACGATTATGACCATTCTCGGGTTTGTTGTGCTAAGCGCTGGTTCGACGGTCGTGCAGCAGGCGATTATTCCGTTCGGCAACCTGTTCCAGATCGCTTTTGGTGTGGAAGGCGTGGTGCCGAATAATGAGGCGGTTGTTTCTTTAGGGTTATCGCAGTTTGCGGTGGAGACGGCTTCGATTTTTGCGCTTGGTATGGTTGCGAATATTTTGCTTGCAAGATTTTCAAATCTGAAATATATCTTTTTGACCGGGCATCATTCGCTTTATATGGCCTGCCTGATTACCTGTATTTTGGAAATCGCGGGTATGAGCGGCTGGAAGCTGTATCTGGCGGGTGCGCTGATCCTTGGGTTTGTAATGGCGTTTTTCCCGTGGCTGATGAATCCGATAATTAAAGAAGTGGTAGGGGATGATTCGGTTGCGCTCGGGCATTTTGGAAGTATCTGCTATTGGATGAGCGGTATGGTCGGCAGGCTGTTCGGCGGAAAGGACGGGAGCAAGAAAGGGGTTACGACGGAAGACGTGAATTTCCCGCAGGGGCTTTCGTTCCTTAGAAATAATAATATTTCGATCGCGCTTGTTATGTTTGTGTGCTATTTTATTGTTGCGGCAGTGGCAGTGATCAAAGTGCCTGCTGAAGCAGCGGAGATTTTTGGGGAAGGGAACTGGAGACAGGAGGTCTGAAAGGGTGCGTTGTTGGATCTTTTATTCATGGGATTGTGGTAACTTTCCTTTCCGCGGGCTTGTATCCGATTATGGGATCGCTCGGATTTGTCGGAACGACGTTTTCTGACGCTGATTTTACGCTGGTCGGGTTTGTGTTCGGCATGCTGTCACAGACAGTCAGCCAGACGGTGATTCTTGTGATTTCCGTTGTGCTGTTTGTTATTCCAATCGTTATTTATGGGATTTCCGGCAAAAATAAGGCGCAGTCATAACTGTTTCTATGCTTTGTTGTTTTTCTTGGTAATTGGAAAAAATAATATTTTAAGGAGGATTCTTATTATGGCATCTATTAAAAAAATTGTATGTTTTTGCGGATCAGGACTTGGCTCTTCATTTATGATGGAGATGAATTGCAAAAAGGCATTAACAAGCCTTGGCATTGAAGGCGTAACGGTAGAACACACGACGCTGGCGGATATTACGCCGGGGATGGCGGATCTGTTCGTATGCGGGGAAGACCTTCTGCCGCAGGCGCAGAAAGCAGGAAATTCCATCGCGCTGAAAAATCTGATCTCGCTGCCGGAAATGACCGAGAAGCTGAAAGGTGCATTCGGCTTGTAAAAGCAGGGATGAAAGGTGAATTTGGCTTGCTGCAATAGAATTACAGAGAGGATATTATGGAAAAGGAAAAAAAGAAACAACTGGAGTTACTGGCGGTGGAAGCCAGGGAACATTTATTAAGGGCAATACACAGCTCCAAAACGGGCCATCCGGGAGGAAGCCTTTCCGCAATTGATTTTCTTACTTATCTGTATCAGGAAGAGATCCGGGTCAATCCAAAGGAACCGCGCGACCCGGACAGGGACCGGTTTGTCCTTTCCAAAGGGCATGTAGTTCCGGCATTGTATACGGCGCTTGCCTTAAAAGGATTTTTTCCGGTGGAAGACCTGCTGACACTGCGCAAGGCGGATTCATATCTGCAGGGGCATCCGAATATGAATATGACGCCTGGCATTGATATGTCGACCGGTTCCCTCGGGCAGGGCATTTCCGCGGCGGCAGGTATGGCGAAGGGCGCCGCGTTTTTAGGAAAGGATATCCATGTCTATACCCTGGTCGGCGACGGCGAGACCCAGGAGGGGCAGGTATGGGAAGCGGTTACGTTTGCTGTCCATTACCGGCTGGACCGCCTGTGCATTGCGGTAGACGTCAACGGCCTGCAGATCGACGGGCCTACGAAGGAGGTTATGAATGTAGAGCCGCTGGACCGCAAGTTTGAGGCGTTCGGCTGTCACGTGATATCTGTCAGCGGGCATGATTTTGAAGAGCTGGAACAGGCATTTGCCGGATTTCACCAGAATATCGGGAGCGGGAAGCCGACCGTCATCCTGCTGAAAACCGTCAAGGGCAAAGACGTTTCATTTATGGAGAACAATGCCGGATGGCATGGCAAAGCGCCGGATGATGCACAGCTTGCGCAGGCACTCAAAGAGCTGGAAGCAAAACGCGCCGGGATCATGGAGGAATAAAGGATGGCAGAGATAAAAAAGATCGCATTAAGAGACAGTTATGGAAACGCGTTAAAAGAACTGGGCGCCAGGGCGCAGAACCTGGTTGTCATGGATGCGGACCTGGCAGGCGCTACAAAGACAGCGATGTTTCAAAAGGAATATCCGGACCGGTTTTTTGACTGCGGCATTGCGGAAGCAAATATGATCTGTGCAGCCGCCGGGCTGTCCACGATGGGGCTGGTGCCGTTTGTATCTACATTTGCCATGTTCAGTGCAGGCCGGGGATTTGAACAGATCCGCAACAGTATCGGGTATCCGCATTTAAACGTCAAGATCTGCGCGACGCACGGCGGCATCTCGGTAGGTGAGGATGGAGCTTCGCACCAGTGCTGCGAAGACTTTGCCCTGATGCGGAGCATTCCGGGCATAACGGTGATGTGTCCGGCGGATGATGTGGAAGCAAAGCAGATGGTGCAGGCGGCTTATGCTTATGAAGGCCCTTGCTATATCCGGTTCGGGCGCATGGCGGTTCCGGTATTCCACGGGGAAGATTACCGGTTTGAGATCGGCAAAGCGGAAGTCGTACGTGACGGTGCGGATGCGGCTATTCTGGCAACGGGGATTATGGTCCATGAGGCGATGGCGGCGGCAGAGCTGTTGGCGGCGCAGGGGATCTCGGTAAGAGTGGTCAATCTGGCGACGATTAAGCCGCTGGATGAACAGGCAGTGGTGGATGCTGCCAGGGTGTGCGGGAAGCTTGTGACGGTTGAGGAGCATAATATTTTCGGGGGCCTTGGAGAAGCTGTGTGCAGCGTGACGGCAGAGCATGCGCCGGCTGTAGTCCGCCGGATCGGTGTTATGGACCAGTTTGGGCATTCCGGGCCGGGCGGTGAACTGCTGAAGCAGTTTGGATTGTGTGCGGAGCATATTGCAGAGGAAGTGAAAAAGCTGCAGGCTGTATAGGCTATATATGGATGCCGGATGAGGAGGGTGGCTTTCTGCTGTAGGCAGGGGCAGCGCTGGGAGCCAGCGCTGCCCTAGTCCGCCCAAGGTGTGCCGCCCAGCGCATTCCCTGCCCACAGCCCGCAGAGTTGTCCGGATAGCCACAGCTCTTGGCATTTATAATTTCTAGTATGTTTTCAGTATGGAGGGCAAATCATCCATTGTCATGCATGGAAGTTCTTTCTGCTGCCGAAGCTGCTTATCGTTTGTAAAAAACATATCACATCCGCCGGCTACTGCTGCTGCAATCTGTAAGGCGTCCATAGCTTTAAAATTTTTGTATCTGCCCCTTATCTTAGCTCCCTTTTCTGCGATTCTGCAGCAATACATCTTTCAAAAAATCTTCCCATTGCATCCATATAATAGGAACTATTTTCCAGATAATAGATAATGGGCGCCGTATCAAGAAACACTCTTTTAAATTCTGTCATAGTCCCGCTGCTCCCTGATATAATCATCTGCTGCCTGCCCGCGTTCTGTCGGAGCCATAATAAACTGTTTTATATCTGTAATGCTTTTTGCTTCAGGCGCTCCGATCAGGCCGTTTACGCCCTGCATAATCTGAATGACAAAACTCAGTTTATCTTCTGGTACTTTTTCCAACATTTGAATTGCTTCTTGTCTGATTGCTGTCATGCTGACACCTCCTGATTTTATCGGTTCTATTCCGGTATATGTTTTACGCACAGTCTATCATCTTTCTTATGGAAAATCAAGAACAGATTTTGACCGATATGAAAGCCTTTTATAAATTTTTCAAGATTCATATTTGCAACCCCTCCGTAATATGATAGAATAGTAAAAGTGCTTTTTAAAACATCGCACCGACAGATTCAATTACGGAGGACAATACCAGATGAATACAAATAAAAAAGAAATACATAAACCAGGCAGCCAGAAATCAGATCCCAAAGCTTCCAGGAAAACAGCCGGCCATGCGTGCTATTGCAAAATAAAGCGGGCCATGGACCTTGTGTTATGCGGGACAGCGTTGTTTCTCCTGTCACCGGCGCTGCTTGGGATCAGTATCGCAATTAAGCTGGATTCCAAAGGCCCGGTGATTTTCCGCCAGACACGTATCGGTATCCATAAAAGCCATTTTGAGATCTATAAATTCCGTACGATGTATGCGGATACGCCGAAAGACATGCCGACCCATCTGCTGAAAAACCCGGACGCCATGGTTACAAAGACAGGGGCGTTCCTGCGCAAATACAGCCTGGATGAGCTGCCGCAGCTGTTTAATATCCTGCGCGGGGATATGAGTATTGTAGGCCCGCGCCCGGCGCTGTGGAATCAGGATGACCTGGTGGCGGAGCGTGAGAAGTACGGGGCGAATGATGTAATGCCGGGGCTGACCGGGTGGGCGCAGATCAATGGAAGGGACGAGCTGGAAATTCCGGTTAAGGCAAAGCTGGACGGGGAGTATGTCAGGCGGTTCGGATTTTGGATGGATATCCGGTGTATTGCTGGTACGGTTACGGCAGTTGCCGGGCATAAGGGGGTTGTGGAAGGCGGTACGGGCCGTATGAAAAAGGAAGGCGGCACGGGCCGTATGGAAAAAGCAGCAGGTTCGTTCAGCGGTAAAGTGGCAGCTGGTTTGTTATGCGGCGGTGAAGCAGCAGCCCGATTGATTTATGAGCGGCAAAAAGATACTTTGCCAAAAAAGCCGAAAAAAATTTTGATTACCGGCGCCGGGAGTTATATCGGGACGGCGGTGAAGCAATGGCTGTCGGCGTTTGGCGGCCATTATGAGGTGACGGAGCTGGATATGCATGGGGAGCGGTGGAAGAAGCATGATTTTTCAAACTATGACACGGTGTTCCATGTGGCCGGCAAGGCGCATGCGGATACCGGGAAGGTATCAAAAGAAGAAAAACAGCTATACTATGAGGTGAACCGTGACCTTGCGGTAGAGACGGCAAAAAAAGCCAGGGCTTCCGGTGTCCGGCAGTTTATTTATATGAGCAGTATTATTATCTATGGAGAAAGCGCCGGGCCGGCGGAGGGCAGGAAGCGTATTACGGCGGTGACCAGGCCGGCGCCCGCCAATTTTTACGGAAACAGCAAGTGGCAGGGCGACCGCGGGGTGCGCGGGCTTGAAACGCCTGATTTTAAGGTTTGTGTGCTGCGTCCGCCGATGATTTATGGGAAAGGCAGCAAAGGAAATTATCCGATGCTTGCGAAGATCGCAGCAGTGGCCCCGGTGTTCCCGCTTGTGAAAAATGAGCGATCCGTGCTGCATATTGACCATTTGTGTGAGTTTGTGCGCCTGATGGCCGAACATGAGGAGTCCGGGGTGTTTTTTCCGCAGGATGCGGCGTATGCGGATACTTCCGGGCTGGTGGCGCTGATTGCAAAGGCGCATGGCAGGAAGGTGCATCTGTCTAAAGCGCTGTCGCCTTTTGTGTACCTGGCGGCTGCTATGCCGGGAAGCGCCGGACGGCTGGCGGATAAGGCGTTTGGAAGCCTGAGCTATGATATGTCCTTAAGCGGATATGCAAAGGGGAATTACCGTATCCATACGCTGGAACAGAGTATTGGTGTGACGGAAAAAAGGTAAGCGTCAAGGAGAGAACGAATGAAAAACATGGAGTTATGGATACGCAGGTTTTTTCTCGTATGTTATGATATTTGTGTAGTTGTCATTACCTGCCTGCTGGCGCTGATGGCGAGGTTTGATTTTCATCTGGACTGGGTGCCGCAGGATTATCTGAATATGTGCGTGCGGATTATGTGGATTGCGTCGGTGATTACGGTTGTCAGCTTTACGGTGTTCCGCCTGTATTCCAGCCTCTGGTCGTACGCTGGCTCTACGGAGCTTATGTATATCTGCAGCGCCTGTTTTGTGGATGATGTGGTGCTGACGGTCTATGTACATGTGCTGCACGGCAGTTCTACGTATCCGATGCCGCGGAGCTTTTATGTGTTTTACGGGCTGTTTTTAATGCTGTTTACGATTTTCGGGCGTTATTTTTACCGGACGCTGCGTATGATCCGCGCCAAAATGACCGGGCAGAGAAATGAACGTAAAAATGTGCTGATCGTCGGGGCTGGCAGCGCGGGCAACCTGCTGATTAAGGAGATTGTGGACAGCAAATATATCCATATGAATATTGTGGGCGCCGTAGACGATGATATGATGAAAAAGGGCAGTTATATCCATGGAATTAAAGTGTACGGCGACCGCCATATGATCCCGGAGCTGGTGGATATTTTGCATGTAAATGAGATTATGATCGCCATTCCGTCGGCTTCCCCGAAGAAAATGAAGGAGCTGGTGGAGATCTGCAAGGAAACCGGCTGCGAGCTAAAGCGCCTGCCGGGGATGTACCAGCTGGTAAACGGGGATGTGAGCGTGACCAAGTTAAAAGATGTGGATGTCAATGACCTGCTGGGGCGCGACCCGGTGCAGGTCGACCTGGATTCGATTATGGGGTATGTATCCGGCCAGGTCGTTATGGTGACGGGCGGCGGGGGTTCGATCGGCAGCGAGCTTTGCAGGCAGATTGCATCGCATAATCCAAAGCAGCTGGTGATTGTGGATATCTATGAAAACTCAGCCTATGATATCCAGCAGGAGCTGTGGCAGCGGTTTCCGGACCTGAACCTGGTAACGCTGATCGCATCCGTACGGAATACGAAGCGGATGGATGAGATTTTTGCCGCTTACCGTCCGAAGATTGTGTACCATGCGGCGGCGCATAAGCATGTGCCTTTAATGGAAGACAGCCCGAACGAGGCGGTGAAAAACAATGTGCTTGGCACATGGAAGGTCGTGCAGGCGGCGGATAAATACGAAGCACGCAGATTTGTCATGATTTCCACGGATAAGGCCGTAAATCCGACAAATATTATGGGGGCGACCAAGCGTATTTGTGAAATGATTATACAGACTTATAATAACCGTTCTAAAACGGAATATGTGGCTGTCCGCTTCGGAAATGTCATCGGCAGCAACGGAAGTGTGATTCCTTTGTTTCAAAAGCAGATCGCGGCGGGCGGCCCGGTGACGGTGACGCACCCGGATATTATCCGTTATTTTATGACGATCCCGGAAGCGGTTTCCCTTGTGCTGCAGGCAGGCGCGTATGCGAAGGGCGGAGAGATTTTCGTGCTGGATATGGGCGAGCCGGTGCGGATTTTGGACCTGGCTAAAAATCTGATCCTGTTATCCGGACATAAGCCGGGGGAAGATATCCGCATTACATTTTCCGGCTTAAGGCCCGGTGAAAAACTGTATGAAGAAATGCTGATGGAAGAAGAGGGGATGCAGGAGACGGCCAACAAGCTGATCCATATCGGCAAGCCGATCCAGTTCGACGAAGAGGAATTTTTAAATAACCTGGCAAAGCTGCGGGATTATGTCGTAACAGAGCCGGATGATATCCGCGACTTTGTGCAGCGGATGGTACCGACCTATTCCATTCAGGGAGAATAAGCTTATGATACGTATTGTAAAAAAATTTAGCAGTATTATGACGCACGAACAAAAGATCCGGGTCGTGATTCTGGGCGTGCTGATGTTTATCGGCGCAGTGCTGGAGATGCTCGGGGTATCGCTTGTGTTTCCGCTGATGACGGCAGTGATGGACAAGGACTTTATGGACAAGCCGTATATGCAGCTGGCCTGTGAGATTTTTCAGATCCGTACCGACCGCGGGGCAATGATGCTGATCCTCGGGGCGCTGATTTTTGTATATATTATTAAAAATGCGTTTTTATTTCTGGAATATTACCTGCAGTACCGGTTTGTGTGCAACAACCGGTTTCTTGTGCAGAGGCAGCTTCTGGAGGTTTATCTGTTCCGGCCGTATGAATTTTACCTGAATGCTACAACAGGGGAGATTACACGTATTATAAATACGGATGTAGTAAATGCGTTTAACCTGCTGACGACCGTGTTGACTTTTTTTACAGAGATCATTGTAAGCGGGGCGCTGATTATTATTATCTTTGTGATTGACCCGGTGATGGCCGCTTTAATCGGCGCGGTGCTGGGGCTGATTATGCTGCTGATTTTCAAAGCCGTCAAGCCGGTGCTGCGCAGGGCCAGCCAGCGGTATATGAAAAACGTGTCGCTGTCCAACAAATGGCTGCTGCAGTCCTTAAACGGCATCAAAGATATTAAAGTCAGCCATAAGGAAGATTATTTTATCGAGGAATACGCCGTTTACGGCAAAAAAGCGATTGACGCGGAAAAGGTCAACAGCGTGGTCACGATGCTGCCAAGGCTTTTAATCGAAGCAGTCAGCATCTCTGCGGTGCTGGCGGTCATTCTGGTGCTGTTAGCCATGGGGCAGGAAATCGACGAGCTGGTACCGCAGCTGGCCGCATTTGCATTTGCAGCAGTCCGGCTGCTGCCGAGCACGACCAGGATCAGCGGCGCCGTCAACCAGGCGGCCTTTCAGGAGCCGATGTTGGACAACCTGATCAAAAACCTGCATGCGGCAAAGGAATATGGGCGCCAGCGCCAGATCGAGCAGGGGGAAGAAGAAAAAAAACGCCGGGAGGCTGCAAAAAGCGGCAGGCATCTTACTTATGAAAAGCAGTTTGAACTTTCCCACATTCATTTTACGTATCCAGGTGCAGAGAAAAAAGTACTGGACGACGCATGCATGGTGATCCCGGCCGGAGCATCTGTCGGCATCGTCGGCGTATCCGGCTCTGGTAAAACGACAGCTGTTGACATTCTGCTCGGACTGCTAAAGCCGCAGGGCGGCAGCGTGCTGACAGACGGGATGGATATCCGCAGCGACTATGACGGATGGCTGTCACATTTAAGCTATATCCCGCAGACGATTTACATGCTAGACGATACGATACGGGCCAATATAGCATTCGGGCAGCAAAAGAACCAGATCGATGATGAAAAAATCCGAAAGGCCGTACAGGAAGCGCAGTTAAAGGAATTTGCCGACAGTCTGCCGCAGGGCCTTGATACAAGGGTCGGGGAGCGCGGCGTACGCCTGTCCGGCGGGCAGCGCCAGCGGATCGGAATCGCACGCGCGCTGTATACAGACCCGGAGCTGGTAATTTTTGACGAGGCAACCTCGGCGCTGGACAATGAGACGGAAGCGGCGATTATGGAGTCTGTCAACCGCCTGCATGGCAGGAAGACACTTGTCATTATTGCGCACCGCCTGACGACGATTGCGGAGTGCGACTATATTTTCCGGGTAGAAGACGGCAAGATTATTCTTCAAAAGCAGCAAACGGAGTAAATAGGGAAGTAAATGGGAGGAATTTGTATGGCAAGAACGATTGCAATCGGCGAACAGGATTTCAGCCAGATCAGAAAATATGGCTGTTTTTATGTGGATAAAACAGCGTTTATCAAAGAATGGTGGGAAAATAGGGATACCATAACCCTGATCACCCGTCCGCGCAGATTTGGCAAAACGCTGACTTTGAGCATGGTAGAGCAATTTTTTTCCATCCGCTATGCAGGCAGAAGCGATCTGTTTGAAAACCTAAGTATCTGGAAGGAAGAAACCTACCGCAAGCTGCAGGGGACCTATCCGGTCATTTATCTAAGCTTCGCAAGTATCAAGGCAGACAATTATGAAGAAACCTATTATGCAATCAGCAGGCTGATCGCAAGGGAATACCGCAGGCATGCCTATTTGTTAAAAAGCGATTTCTTTTTGCCGACAGATCAGGAGCAGTTTCAAAAGATACTTGGTACAAAGGGCAATATCAGCGATATCTGCTCATCAGTAAATTTACTGTCCGAGTATTTGTATGAATATTACAACCGGAAAGTGCTGATTCTGCTGGACGAATACGACACGCCGATGCAGGAAGCCTACATGAACGGGTACTGGGAACCGATTACCGGGTTTATGCGCAAATTTATGAATGAAACCTTTAAAACCAACCCGTTTGCGGAACGCTGCCTGATGACCGGCATTACGAGGGTAAGCAAGGAATCTATTTTTTCGGACCTGAATAACCTGGAAGTAGTGACTGCGACCTCGGATAAATATGAAACGGTGTTCGGCTTTACCGAGGAAGAAGTTTTTCAGTCACTGGAAGAATACGGCCTGCAGGAGCAGGCGGATCAGGTAAAGCATTGGTATGACGGCTTCCGGTTTGGCAGCTGCGCACATATTTATAATCCATGGTCCATCATACAGTATCTTGAAAAAAAGAAATTTGCCCCCTACTGGGTAAATACAAGCTCCAACGCTCTGGTCGGGCAGCTGATCCAAAGCGCAAGTCCAAAAACCAAAGAGAGGATGGAAGACCTGATGCGCAAAGAGACCATTTGCGTACCCATTGATGAACAGATCGTTTTCAGGCAGCTGGATAAAGAAGAAGATGCAGTGTGGAGCTTCCTGCTCGCGGGCGGGTATTTAAAGGTGCAGGAAAAACGGGGAGAGGAATACCGCCTGCAGCTGGTCAATGAAGAAGTGCATCAGATGTTTGAGCATCTGATCACCGGCTGGTTTTCGGAATGCCGTCCTGCTTACAATTATTTTATCAAAGCCATTCTGGCAAACGACCTTGACGGCATGAATGATTATATCAGCCGTGTTGCGTTATCGACGTTTAGTTTTTTTGACACAGGCCAAAAAACATCCGTATCCGCACAGCCGGAACGTTTTTATCACGGCCTGGTGCTGGGGCTTATGCTGGAATTAAAAAACAGGTATACGATTACATCCAACCGGGAAAGCGGGCTTGGAAGGTATGATGTGCTGCTGGAGCCATGCAGCAGAGCGGATGACGGAATCATTCTGGAATTTAAGGTGATGCAGCCAGGGGCTGAAAAAAGCCTGGAAGAAACTGCGCAGGCGGCAATCCAACAGATTCTGGACAAAAAATACGCGGCAGCGCTGGAACGATCATGCAGCAGGGATGGGGTCCGGATTTACGGGTTTGCATTCCGGGGGAAGGAAGTGCTGATTGACGGCGGGTATCTGGCGGAGTATGAAAAACGGATTGTTTGAACTGGGCGGCAGGATTGACATTTTGTTGCGTTATTTTGCTTCCCGAGAGGTCCTGTTTAGCCGGGGAAATGTGGCTATCCGGACGACTCTGCGGGCTGTGGCAGGCTTAGCAATACCTGAATCTCAGCTTCATGTAAAGCGAGTGAAAACCTGCCAGATGAGGGGGTGGAAAGGACTTGGCCTTCCATAGCACTGAATTATTTCAACTTCATATTAAAGCGAATGAAAACCCGCCGTTGGGCTCCGTCCCTGATTTAATGAGCAGAATACCAAGGGCTTCTAAACATTCTTCCAATGTCACCGGAAGCCTGGCCCTTTCCCCCTCATTCGTCTGGTTTTCACCGACTTTACATAAACGTAAATTCAGGTGTTCGAAAGCTTGCCAATAAACAGACTCTGTGGGCTGTGGACCAGGGACGCGCCGGGAGACACACCTTGGAAGGACGTTTGAGGGGCGCTTTTAGCGGA
>CANOET010000105.1 GCA_947564835.1 uncultured Eubacterium sp.
GACGAATCAGAAAACGTTGTATTTTCGGGAATTTTTACTTTCCGAGAGCATTCTTGCTGATCCGCAGGGGGATTACCGACTTATGTCCATGCCTTATCTTCACGCTCCACCGCTTGTAATAGCAGAATAACGGTTTCAGGTTCGATTTCTTTGGATAGAAGCGGATCTGTTTCATAATAAGGAGAGCTTCTTTAAATTACACGTGCAGACCACTTCCAGATACCGTGCTTTCCCCAACCTCCAGTCCTCATATTTCTGCTCAGGCAAAACTCCTATATCAACCAACACATCTGCTGGAGTAGCATATCTCCTTTGCTGGCATGCCTGAGTATGCAGAAAAGCTGCCAGTGGCAAGTTTTCTGTACTGGTGATAGACAGCGGAATGTACTTTTCCTATCAGTTCTGATTCCTTCACTTTATCATCCATGTGAATAACCCCGGCTGTATCCATTTGCAGCCGGGGATTCCAATATTCTTTCATTTATATCTGTTTACTCCCAAATTATTATACCGTTTGAAGCAGCCCTTTTTCAATTTCCAGAATGTCCTCCACAGACAACTCCGTAAAACAGCCTGCGATTTCTTCTGCTGACAATTTCCCCAACCTCAACATCTGTTCCGCAGCTTTTCGTGCAGTCTCTTTTGAGGCTGCTTTCTTTTCGCTTGCTATATGGGTACGCATGATCTTTTCTTCATCAAACAAAGCCATCATAATAGATATAACCTCCTTTTCCCTGCCTGCCAAAAACTCACGGAGCACATCCCTGTCCTTACAGATACGGATAGTTTCCGTGACAGCTTCCCGGCTTCTCCCATATTGTTTCACCTGTTCATTATATACTTTTGTAAAATTTACATACTGGCTGATAATGTCATTGCCTTTGCCACCATAAAGCACTTTCACCTTTACTTCAATGGCACATTCCTTCCCACCGAAAAATTCTTTGGAAAGTGAAATCGTTTCCGGCCTGCTGGCACGCTCTCCTGTAAAAATCATGTATAATTCCGGTTCTGGTACATGAACTTTCTTACTTCCGTATAAGTCTGCATCCTGTTCCTCAAAGTAATCGTGGTAAATCTGCGCTAAATACATCAGCACACGTATAATGATATTCATCGTCCATGAAGATTGATGCTCGACCAGGAACATGACTTTATCCCCAACTCTGAAACACAGGTCATTGTAGATCCCATTCGTGAGGACGTTCCTTATTGTAATGTCCGTAAGCGCATCTTCCGTCGTCTCCGCATCCTCCGGGTGGAGCGCATGGTATAGCTGCATCAGGTACTTCTTATCCCGAAAAAGCGTTGAAAAAACACTGTCTTTCGCCGTGTATTTTGCAAACGCCTCCTTTTTCTCCGCCGTTTTCCCTTTTGGTCCTTCCTGTAATGTTTCAACCTGCATCGTATCACCTCAGTTCTGGCTTTTGCTGATCAATCTGGCAGATCAGCTATGCCCTGTCTGCTATGGTTTTATTATACAGAGAAACTCTCCATTGTTCAAGACACAAAAAGAGAGAAGCATCCTGCAGCATTCGCCAGACACTTCTCTATTCCTTACTTCCGTCTGCGCTCCATATCCTCTGCCATTGCCATCTGCTGCGCAGGCTTCCCATACCGCTTTGCAATCTCTGCCTGTTTGCGGCGCAGCCTTGCCAAGACGGATGCCCTGCCATTCTTACCTTTGGGGGACATATTATTCCGCCTGCCATCTATGATAATGCTGTCAAAAGCGTGCCAGCTCCCTTTCCCTTCGATATGAAAATCTGACGTATCAACCGACACAAGTGCGCCGGATGAACCCATTCAGATAAATCCGGCTATAACGGTAAAACCATCTTTCTCAACATAGTAGGAAGTCACAACACCACCTTTATTCAGCACAAGCACATCGCTGACGCTGATTGAATGGCCATGAAATGTCCGCGGCAGTTTCCCGCCAAGACGTTCACGTATCTGCTCAGGCCCTTCTTCTGGCTTCATACGGCCTATATATGCCTGTTCATAATCCCTGCAATTTACCTGAACCCCCATATAAGATATCTTCCCTGCATAGTATCTGCTGTTATTTTTTGAGCGCTCTGCCTGTTTTCCCCCTGGACCCGTTCCAGCCCCGGCTTTATTCCGCAGCGTTTCCTCCGGCATGGCACGCAGAATGCACACTCATTGCCGGGTATCTGTCCAGGCAGGCCATTAAATTATCAAGGTTCACATGAAGGGATCTATGATCCGGCAAAAAACCATGAATCACTGCCCTTCACTCATCACACATGGGGAAGAGAATAAATTAACCATTAGGAATAAATTTTTAGAAAAAAAGAAACTGGTGGCCAGCAAGGAAAATATACTCACTTAAAAAAACAGGGTAGCCGTACAGACAGTTAAGCAGTATAATTACAGCAAAGAATATAAAATTATTTTGAAAGGGTGAAATATGTGAAAGCAGCAATTATTTATGCGTCCATGCATCACGGAAATACAAAGAAAGTATTAAATACCATGCAGAAAATGAAGAAATTTGATCTTGTAAAAGCTTCCGAATGTAAAGATTTTGATTTTAAGGATTATGATATTATCGGCTTCGCTTCCGGGATCTATGCCGGGGATTTCCACAGATCCATCCGTTCTGCCGTAAAAGATATCCGTCTGGAAGGAAAAAAAGTCCTGCTGGTCTATACGTGCGGCATGAGATACCGCGACCATGCAAAACACATGAAAAAGATCATTGCAAAGAAAGGCGGCACTGTCTGCGGGGAATTTTACTGCAGGGGCTTTGACACGTTCGGGCCTTTTAAACTTATTGGCGGCATTGCAAAAAAACACCCGTCATCCAAAGATCTGAAACAGGCAGAGGTTTTTATAAAAAATCTTCCCCTGGAATCCGTCATATAGGCAGCCATCTGTTTCCAGTGCAGGTCTTTATTCTGAAAAGAACTATTGGATAACGGGATACCTCCAAAGTGACAGATCATTATATTTAAACTGTCTGCTTTAGAGGTATCCTATCCCCATCGGATGATCCTTATTGATCAGTTCTGCTAATGGTTCCGTTCTAAATACTGGAACCTGTTCAAAAATTATATCCCTTCCCGCCAGATACAAACCCCGATACACACTTTCATACAAAACACAGCATTCCTTTCCCTCTGCAAATCCATCCTCAATAAATGTTCCTTCCGACATAAAATAAATCCCATCTGCCAGAAAACCATTTATTTTGTCATAAATCAGTTCTTTCAACATGCTGTATCCTCCTTTTGTCACACTTTTACAACCGATTTTAATATGAACATCTATTAAAATCAATAGTAATGGTGCAAAAAGTGAGACAAACTTCTCGACAAATCTCGACAGTATGGAGGATGCCATGCCAAAACCAAGAACTTTGTCTGGCGAAACAAATAAAATCCAAAGCAAGCCTTTTTGTAAACAGACTCCTCAAAAATACCATCCTGTAATACCTGTATCTTCCATGATGCTGCGGAGTTCCCCCAGAATCTTTTTCCGTACTGATACCATTCCAGATAGACTTCCCTCGTTACTTCCACCAGAGAACCGTCTCCCATCCGCAGCATATAACTTTCCCGTTCCTTTGGCTTTCTCCCTCTCATGCCCATGTCCCTGATCTCCGCATCCTACAGACAGCGCGTGAAATGAACTTTGAAACAGCCGGAACCGTGACGTCCAGTTCTTCTGCGATCTGGCCCTGTGTTTTCTGCTGCAGATAAAACCGGGTAACAGCCATGCGCTGCTGCCCGGTTAGGACAGAAAGTGCCCCTGTGACCATTTCTTCGCCGGATATAACGCTGTACCGTCCTCCCGCTGTAGACATGAAAAAATAGGACTAAATAAAGCCCTTTCGTTAAAGGTTCTTTATTTAGTCCTATAATAACAGAGTCCTTGGCAATAAAATTCTCCGCAATATACTGATTTGCCAAATGCCCCTTCGGAATCCCCGGAAACAGAAACCTCAAAAACGGCTTTAGCCCCCGCACTGCCCCCGCAATAATTCCAGCCTTTTCCGCAATCCGCATCAGCCCGACCCAAAGCGACATCACACCCATCATTGCCACACACAAAGTGACAGCTTCCTTCGAAGAATCAATAGCCGCCTGCGTCACCTCCGGCAATGTTCCATGCAGCGCTGCATATACAATTCCCGAAAGGATCATCAGCCCCCATAAATAATTCATACTATCACCAAAATCTCTGTTTTTTCCATATATATGTATCTCTGTTTGAAATAAGAATACAAAAAAGCATCTTGCCAAAATCCAGGCTGAATATCTTGTCATTCCGGCGTATTGACTTTTATCCGCGAAAATGATACCTTCAGTATGACGGCCATATAGATCTTCCATCAGCCGTAGACACCCCCATCCTCAGAAAAGGAGGCTACTACTATGCACCAACCGCAGCAATCTCCCACATTAAAAGAATTACGCCTGCATGGAACAAAGTCCTTCCCATTTGCCGCCTACCAGACTTGTATGTCTTCCAAAGGCATGATGGTCAAGCACCATTGGCATGATGAAATAGAAATCGTCTATTTCTCTAAAGGAGACTTCTGCCTGGAAATCAATATGGAACCATTCCAAATCCGTTCCGAGTGCCTATATTTTATTAATCCCGGCGAACTGCACAGTATTTACACGGAAAAAAACAACACTCCAATGGAGCAGGCCGTCGTATTTTCACCATGCCTTCTAAGCTTTGAATCCTACGACACAGCGCAAGTACAATTAATCCAGCCGATACAGAATGGAAAAATGCTGTTTCCGCGCTGCCTTTTTCCAGATCACCCGGCATTTTCAGTCATCCGAGACACTTTTCTGGAAATGATACATGTATGTATCCAGCCGTTGTCCCGCCAGCCATTTAACAAGCAGGAGTTTCCAGATCCGGTACACCCCGGCCAGCTGCTTCCTGATCAGCTGCCCATCTATGATCTGGCAAGCCAGCTGTATATTAAATCATCCCTGCTGCGCATCCTCGCCCTGCTTTCCTGCAGCGGACTGTTTCAGCCAACCGGGATAAACTATGACAAACGCGTTGAAGAGATTAAAAAAGTAATTACCTATATCATGGATAACTATAAAGAAAAAATATATATCCGTGACCTTGCGTCCCTGGTAAATATGAATGAACAATATTTTTGCCGTTTTTTCAAAAAAGCGATCGGCCATTCTCCGATCGAATACGCAAATGAATACCGAATTAAGCAGTCCATGAATCTGCTCAAAGAAACAGATCTTCCGGTTACAGAAATCTGCCTGGAATGCGGTTTTCATAACCTTGGGAATTTTCTGAAAGAGTTTCGCAGATATACACAAACAACACCTTTGAAATACCGCAAGAAGTCAAAATAACGTATTTTTTTATCATAGAAGCGTAAGACATTTTAATAAAATGCCATTATAATATAAGAAATAAAACGCGGCAGCATGGAATTCTGCATTGCCGTACATACATACGGAGGCGTGATTATGACAAAAAAATGGTGGCATAATAAAGTAGCGTATCAAATTTATCCAAAAAGCTTTTACGATTCCAATGGAGACGGGATCGGGGATCTTATGGGCATTATCAGTAAGCTGGACTATCTGAAGGATCTTGGCATTGATCTGATTTGGCTTTCCCCTTGTTACCAATCCCCGCTTGCAGATGAAGGGTATGATATCTCTGACTATTATCAGATCGATCCCCGCTTCGGCACAATGGATGATATGGAACTGCTGATTGCAGAAGCAAAAAAACGCGGCATGTACATTCTGATGGACCTCGTTATCAACCATTGTTCGGATGAACATGAATGGTTCCGGAAAGCATGCGAAGACCCGGACGGGGAATACGGCAATTTCTTTTATCTGCGGGATAAAAAAGAAGGAGAACTCCCTACTAACTGGCGCTCCTATTTCGGCGGCCCGGTCTGGGATGACCTTCCTGGCACAAACAAGCAATACCTTCACGTATTCCATAAAAAGCAGCCGGACTTAAACTGGGAAAATCCAAAGCTGCGTGAGGAAGTCTATCGGAACATTAACTGGTGGCTGGAAAAAGGATTGGGCGGTTTCCGGATCGATGCCATTATCAATATCAAAAAAGCGCTTCCTTTTAAAAACTATCAGCCGGACCGTGACGACGGGCTGAGCAACATCGGAAATATGCTGCAGGAAGCACATGGCATCGGTGAATTTCTAGGTGAAATGCGTGACCGTACATTTAAAAACTTTGATGCCTTTACGGTAGGTGAAGTATTTAATGAAAAGCCTGAAGAGATTCCGGCATTTATCGGTGAAAACGGCTATTTTTCCAGTATGTTCGATTTTAATGAAACGGTATGCGGCGGCAGTGAAAAAGGATGGTATGACGCCAGGCCGATTACGCCGGAAGAGTATAAAAAAAGCTGTTTTGAAGCTCAGGCAAAAGTCGGAAATGCCGGATTTTTATCCAATATTATTGAAAACCATGATGAACCCCGCGGCGTCAGCCGCTATATCCCACAGGGAGACTGCTGCACCCAAAGTAAAAAAATGCTGGCTGCACTGAACTTTATGCTGCGCGGCATTCCGTTTATTTACCAGGGACAGGAACTCGGAATGGAAAACATGCCGTTTACTTCCATTGAAGAAGTCGATGATATTTCCACACTGAATGAATACCAGACCGCATTAAAAGCCGGGCTGTCCCCGCAGGATGCACTTTCAGCGGTATCCAGATACAGCAGAGACAATGCCAGAACCCCGATGCAATGGTCAAATGAACCAAATGCAGGCTTTACAACAGGTACTCCATGGATAAAAGTAAATCCAAATTATACAACAATTAACGCAGCCGCACAGCAGGATGACCCAGATTCCGTCAAAAACTTTTACAAACAGCTGATCGCCCTGCGGAAACATCCTGACTATCAGGAAACGATTGTCTACGGATCTTTAGAACCTGTCTGGGAAGAACAGCATAATTTAATGGCCTATTTTCGAAAAGGAGAACGCACCCTCCTTGTAATCGGCAACTATCAAAAAGAGCCGCAATCCGTAGAACTTCCGGCCGACTGCAAACATGTATTATTAAATAATGATTCTATATTAAAGTTAAACAGGCACACTTTATATCTGAATGGATACCAGGTAGTAATACTTGAACTTTAATATAATATCTTATTAAGACATATTATATCTTAATATTTAATAATTACTTAATGATAATTACAACACTTCTGTTTAAAATTTGTAATCAGATTGAATAGTTATCATTTAACAAATTTCGACATTATTTGCCATAAAAAACAGTATCCGAATATGATTTCCGCACAAGGCAACGGACTGTATTTTAACTATTCTTTATCGTACAAATAAATACTTTATGAAAGGAATATCAAACATGAAAAAAACATGGTGGAAAGAATCCGTTATTTATCAAATTTACCCGCGCAGCTTTATGGACAGCAACGCAGACGGCATCGGCGATCTGAAAGGCATTACCAGCAGGCTGGACTATTTAAAATATCTCGGTATCGATGTCATCTGGCTTTCCCCGGTCTACCAGTCCCCGAACGATGACAATGGCTATGATATCAGCGATTATCAGGCAATTATGAAGGAATTTGGCACCATGGAGGACTTTGATGAAATGCTGAAAGAAGCCCATGCCAGAGGTATCCGCATCGTTATGGATCTCGTTGTCAACCATACTTCCGACGAGCATCGGTGGTTTGTAGAAAGCCGCAAATCCAAAGATAACGGCTACCGCGACTACTATATCTGGCGGGAAGGCAAAGACGCACAGACTCCCCCGAACAACTGGGGCGCCTGCTTCGGCGGCTCCGCCTGGGAATACGACCAGGCAACCGGGATGTACTACCTGCACCTGTTTTCCAAAAAACAGCCGGATTTAAACTGGGATAACCCAAAAGTACGCCAGGAAGTATTTGACATGATGACCTGGTGGTGCGAAAAAGGGATTGACGGCTTCCGTATGGACGTCATCAGCATGATTTCCAAAACAAAAGAAATGCCGGACGGAAACGTAAACGGCCTGTACGGCGATTTCTCCCCTTACTGTGTCCACGGCCCGCACGTACATGATTATCTGAAAGAGATGAATCAGAAAGTATTATCCAAATACGACATTATGACCGTAGGAGAAACCTCCGGCGTTACCCCGGAACAAGCAAAGCTTTACGCCGGAGAAGATGCAGGCGAATTGAATATGGTCTTCCAGTTCGAACACGTCGAAAGCGACGGCAAATACGGCAAATGGACCGACCAGAAATTCCCGCTTACGGCTTTAAAAGAGATTCTTTCCCGCTGGCAGACAGAATTATACGGCAAAGCCTGGAACAGCCTGTTCTGGGACAACCATGACCAGCCACGGGCAGTCTCCCGCTTTGGCAACGACAGCCCGCAGCACCTTACAGCTTCAGCCAAAATGCTTGCTACCTGCCTGCATATGATGCAGGGCACCCCTTATATTTATCAAGGAGAAGAGCTTGGCATGACCAATTACCCCTTCCAGAACCCGCAGGAGTTCCGTGATATCGAAAGTATCAATGCCTACAAAGAATGGTGCATCGAAGGCCCGCTGTCTTATGAAACATTCTGGCCATGCCTGATTTACAAAAGCCGCGATAACGCCAGAACTCCGATGCAATGGGACGATACAGAAAACGCCGGATTTACCGCAGGCACTCCATGGATCAGCGTAAATCCGAACTATACGGAAATCAATGCAAAAAAACAGACCGCAGATCCTGATTCTGTATTCCATTACTACAAAAAACTGATCAGCCTGCGGAAACAATATCCTGTGATTGTGTATGGGGCATATGAACTGCTGCTGAAAGACAGCGAAGAACTGTTTGTTTATACCAGAACACTGGAACATCAGAAATTGCTGGTGGTTTGCAGTTTTTCTGAAAATGCCTGCAGTTTCAGGGTGCCGGAAGAATTTCACGATGCGGAATGCCTGATTTCGAATATGCCTTCTTCGTATACAAAAGAAACGGATGAGTTGCGTCCTTATGAAGCATTTGTATTATTAAAAGAGTTATAAATTTGCCTGGATAAATCAAAAACGCAACACTTTTGCTATTGTGTTGCGTTTTTGATTACCCGAAAGATCTTGCTTAGCCATCTTTTTCTATAAAGTTCTTTTTCTATAGAAATCTCATATAATAAATCAAATTGATCATAACAGGTAAACACCCTGCAGCTTATAAATGCTCCCTTCCCCTATACATACACTTATCCACACACATTACCTATCCCGCTCCACTTATACACAATCCCTGGGTATTTATCCCCAAACAACCCGGGCGCGGAGCACCCTTTTAAAGCTGCACCATTTACCAAGAGGTATCATGAAGCATTTCCATATCCGAAAAGAAAATTTCCATAAAAAACCCCCATCCCAGCTCCTATTTCCGCTGTACGCATTGTGCGGATTATTGCTTGTCATCGGGATTTACCGGCTGAATGACGCCTCTGCGTACCATGATGCATCCAACATAAGCACACAATCCAAAAAACAAACCTCCCAGGAATCTGAATTTCTTTCCTATTTGGATAAAGTCTTTCAGGCAGAAGTAACTTCCAATACATTAAATCTGCATTATACACTCTCAGATCCTGCCTCGGCGGATATTACAGACTATCCTGTTACGCTGGGGGAAGTCTCTTCCCGACAGGAAGCAGCACAGCTGGCTTCTCTGGAAAATATGAAACAGGAGCTGCATTCCTATGATCCTTCAAAAATGCCGGTTTCCTGCCGCCTGACTTATGATGTATTGGAAGATTCCATTAACCGCAGTATGGCGATGGCGCCATATTATTATTTTACGGAACCGCTCAGCTCTACAGGCGGCGTGCAGTCTGAATACCCGATTTTGCTTGCTGAATATACGTTTCATTCGGTAAAGGATATTGAAGACTATTTGCAGCTGCTCGCGCAATTTGATACTTATTTCCAGAAAATCTGCCTTTTTGAAAAAGAAAAGGCGAAGCAAGGGCTTTTTATGAACCAAAAGGCTGCTGACAACGTCATTACACAATGCCGCGCATTTATCCCGGAAGATTCTGCAGCTTCTTTTTGGGAAACTACATTTCAGGAACGTCTTGCACAGATGAAAGATCTGACTGAAAAAGAGAAAAAGTCCTACATTGATCAAAATCATGAACTGCTGCAAGAGCATGTCTATCCTGCTTATCATGACCTGATCGCAAATCTCAAAGCTTTAAAAAAGGAGGGAAAAAATAACCAGGGGCTTTGTTATTTCCATAATGGGAAGGATTATTATGCCAAGCTTGTAAAATCAACAACAGGTTCTGGCCGGTCGGTGCCTGAACTTCAGAAAATGGTTGAAACGCAGCGTGAAAATAATCTGGCAGAACTGAACCGGCTTACTTCAGAAATGGCGGAGGACGCTTTTTCAGCCAATCTTCTGCCGTTCAAAACACCGGAAGAAATGCTGGAGCATCTGAAACAACAGATTTCGTCCAGCTTCCCGGATCCTCCGAAAGCAGATTATACGATTAAACAGGTAAATAAAAAACTGCAGGACTTTTTATCCCCTGCATTTTATCTTACTTCACCGATGGATCAGTTTACCGAAAACTGCATTTACATTAATCCGGGAAACCGCTACAATGAGATAGAACTGTTTACAACGCTTGCACATGAAGGATATCCCGGCCACCTGTATCAGACCATTTATTCTTACTCTGCACAGCTGCCGCGGCTTCGTTACATACTGTATCACGGCGGCTATACTGAAGGCTGGGCCACCTATGTAGAAATGCTTTCCTATGCATATGCCGGTATCGATCAAACAGCCGCCCAGGCTTTAATGTTAAATCAAGACGCAACATTAAGCCTATATGCTACCATTGATATGGGTGTTCACTATGACGGATGGTCTTTAGCCGATACAGTAGATTTCCTGTCTGGTTTTGGTATTACCGAAAGCACAGTCATCTCTAAAATCTACCAGGCAATTATAGAAAACCCCGCAAATTATTTAAAGTACTATATCGGCTACCTGGAATTTCTGAATCTGAAGGAACAGGCAAAGGCATATTATAAAAACGACTATTCCGACCTGCTGTACCACACGGCTGTGCTGAATATGGGGTCTGCTCCGTTTTATATTTTAGAAAAATACTTTGTAAAATACTATAAAGCGGCAAATTAATACTGCTTTAAAACTGCCAGCAGATGGTTCGTAATCATACAAAAACCCTTGATCTGTTATGCATCCAGCCATTGAAAATCGCTTTGCGACAGGCTGGATGACTGGCAGTTCCATACGGGTGGATCAGCTGCGGTAATTAAATCTATCTTCATTTAATAATTCCCGATAAACGTCTCTTTTAGAGATTCCCCGATCCAGCGCCACTAATTTCATAGCATCTTTTCTGGATACCCCGGTCTTTTCATAATACTCCATATGATCCTGAATCCTCATTTTCATCCACTCTGCCCGGCTCTCTCTTTCTATATCTTCATAAGACTTCCCTTCAATTACCAGAACATATTCCCCTCTTGGTTCCGTTTCCTGGTAATACGCCATAAGCTCCTTAAGATCAGACCGGATGACCTCTTCAAATTTTTTTGTAAGTTCCCGGCACACCGATACAGCCCGGTTACCCAGTACCTCATACAGTTCTCCCAGCGTATGTACCAGGTGATGAGGCGCTTCATAAATCACGATTGTACGCGTTTCTTCCTTCAGCTCTTTTAATATAATTCCGCGCGCCTTCTTTTCACGCGGCAAAAAAGCTTCAAATGCAAACCGCCTCGTACTGAGCCCGGACATTGTCAGCGCTGTTATACAAGCCGCAGCCCCCGGCAACGAAGTGACTTCAATGCCCCTCTCCAGGCAGATTCTGACCAAATCTTCTCCAGGATCTGATATTCCCGGCGTTCCTGCATCCGTGATCAGTGCAATATTTTTCCCTTGCTGCAATTGTTCCGCCAGCTGATTTGCTTTTTCAATCTTATTGAACTCATGATAACTCGTTAGAGGAACCTTAATTCTAAAATGATTCAGCAATTTGATTGAATTTCTTGTATCTTCTGCTGCAATTAAATCTACTTCTTTAAGGACGCGCAGCACTCTTAACGTAATGTCCTCCAGATTTCCGATCGGAGTTGCACATAAATATAATTTTCCAGCCATATAAAACCTCACAAAATATAATCTATATAAAACTAATTTCTAACCTGAATGAACCAAAAAAAGACACTTTTGACATTGTGTTGCATTTTTTGGCCTCCCGATAGATCTTGATTGGCCAGGGGATGTCGCGAACCGGACGATTCTGCAGGCGGTGGCCAGGGGACGCGCCGGGAGACACACCTTGGGCGGACTGGGGCAACGC
>CANOET010000106.1 GCA_947564835.1 uncultured Eubacterium sp.
TGCATTTACACAGTGGCACCGTCCGGGCGCGTCGCCTAGTTCGCCCTGGCTAAAGGCGCCGCTTGGCTCCGCCCCTGATTTACTGAGCAGAATACTAAGGGCTTCTAAACATTCCTCCAACGTCGCCGGAAGCCAGGCCCCGCCCCCTCATCCGGCTGGTTTTGACTGAATTTACGACAACCGTAATAAACACTGTGGCTAATCGGCAGTTTGACCATATACTATACTTTATACAATATATCCAAACATTCATGAACTTTTAGTAACACTCAACTGCCTGTGTACTCATAAATGTTCGCAATTCTATACGTAAGCCTGTGAAAACCAGCCGGGTGAGGGGGAAATGGCCTGGTTTCCGGCGACGTTGGAAGAATGTTTAGAAGCCCTTAGCATTCTGCTCAAAAACATAGGGGCGGAGCCAAGCGGCGCCTTTAGCTTCTGGCGTTTAGCCAGGGCGAACTAGGCGACGCGTCCGGACGGTGCCATTGTGTAAACGCAGAATGCTTAGGGATTCTTAACATTCTGGAACAGGAGCAGGAAACCAGGCCATTTCCCCCTCACCCGGCGTCCGCATAGCCTATAAAAATGCAACACAATATCTAAACCGTTGCATTTGCTTCTTAAAATACAGCACAAATAAAATCGGCAAAATAGTACAACACGAAAGGATGACAAAACGTTGGTCAGCTTTAATAAAGCCCCGTATCTGGGGAAAGAAGAACAATATATCAGACAGGCAATCCGGTCCGGCAAGCTCTGCGGCGACGGCCCCTACACCAAAAGATGCCACGCCTTATTAGAACAAATGACGCATACAAAAAAAGCGCTGCTGACCACCTCCTGCACCCATGCCCTGGAAATGGCAGCCCTTCTTGCAGATATCGGGCCGGGCGATGAAGTCATTCTGCCATCCTACACCTTTGTATCCACAGCAGATGCGTTCATACTGCGCGGAGCAACCGCAGTGTTTGTGGATATCCGCCCGGATACGATGAACATAGACGAAACACAGATTGAGGCAGCCATCACGCCCCGGACAAAAGCCATCGTACCAGTGCATTACGCGGGCGTTGGCTGTGAGATGGATGTGATTTTAAAACTCGCAGAACAACACCATTTATATGTCATCGAAGACGCCGCGCAGGGAATCTGCAGTACCTTTCATGGCAAACCGCTCGGCACGATCGGAAACTTTGGATGCTACAGCTTCCACGAAACAAAAAACATCAGCATGGGGGAAGGCGGCGCGCTGCTGCTGCGGGAAGAAAAAGATATCGCCCGCGCAGAGGTCATCCGCGAAAAGGGGACGGACAGAAGCCGGTTCTTCCGCGGCGAAATCGCAAAATATACGTGGGTGGACGCAGGCTCTTCTTATCTGCCGAGTGAACTGAATGCGGCTTATTTATGCGCACAGCTGGAAGCGGCGGAAAAGATTATGGAAGACCGGATGCGCACCTGGGAGATTTACCGGGACAGCCTGCGGGATTTAGAAGCGGAGGGCCGGATTGGGCTGCCGCAGATCCCGGAGGGCGCCGCGCATAATGCACATATGTTTTATATTAAGGCAGGGGATCTGGCGGAGCGGACGCGGCTGTTAGCATTTTTAAAAGAACGGGGCATCGGGGCTGTGTTCCATTACATACCGCTGCATTCGTCGGCGGCAGGGAGGAGGTACGGGAGGTTCTCAGGGGAAGACGTCTATACGACGAAGGAAAGCGAACGTCTGGTGCGGCTGCCGCTGTATTATGGGATGCGGGAAGAAGTGTATGAGGTTGTGGAGCGGGTGCGGGAGTTTTATGCAAAATAAGGAAGAATAAAATGAAAAAAATTATGATATTGGGAGCCGGGGCCGGCCAGATGCCTTTTATAAATATTTGCAAAAGAAAGGGTGCGTATGTGATTGTAGTCAGCCCGGAAGGGGAATACCCGGGGATCAAAGCAGCTGACCGGTTTTATGAATGTGATACAAGGGAAAAAGAACAGATTCTGCATATTGGCAGAAAAGAACAGATCGATGCGGTTACAACGGACCAGACAGATGTATCTGTGCCGTCTGCTGCATATGTGGCTGAGCAGATGGGACTCAAAGGGATCGGATACCAAACATCTTTGCTGTTTACAGATAAATATAAAATGTATTGTGCGGCGAAAAGCGTCGGAGTCCATGTTCCGCCGTTTGCGCGGGCAGAAAGCTTCGGGCAGGCTGCAAAACAGCTTCGGCGGATCGGAACACCGGCGGTTATCAAACCGTGCGACAGCAGCGGCAGCCGTGGGGTACACAGGATTGACCGGGTGGAACAGCTGGAGGAGTATTTTGAAGACAGTATTCGTTACTCTGGTACGCATGCTGTGGTTATAGAGGCGTTTATCCAGGGGCGGGAATATCTGGTGGACGGATTTGCACTGGACGGCAAATACCGGAACCTGGATCTTGGAATCAAAGAATATTTTGAAAAAGAAGGTACCTATATTTCTAAAATGTGCATGTTTTCATCGGCTGCCCTGATTGACCATCCGGTGGAACGCCAGGTTTTGCGCACGAATCAAATGCTTGTGCAGGGCCTTGGGCTGGATTTCGGCATTACACATGGAGAATATATCTACAGCAAAGAGGATGGCAGGGTTTATCTGGTTGAAATTGCCGCAAGGGGCGGAGGTGTGTATTTGTCTTCTGACCTGACGCCGAAAGCCTGCGGGATCCATACGAATGAAATGCTGCTGGATTATTTGCTGGATGGAACGGTCACCGATTTGGATACGCTCCGGTTAGAGCGGAAAGTGTCAGCATGGAGATGCTTTGCGTGCAAAGAAGGGGTTGTAAAATATATCAGAAATCTGGAACAGGTTCAAAAGATGGAAGGGGTTGACCGGATTTGTCTGGATGGCGTAAAGGAAGGGTTACGTGTAAAGGAACTTACAGACGATACAACAAAATACGGCCCGATACTCGTATCCGCAAATTCCAGAAATGCGTGCCGGGAGATCTTGAAAAGAGTAGAAAGTACGTTAGAAATTGCAACGGAGGATCAGGGGAAAATTTATCCTGTGATCTGGTAAGGGGGCGCTGATGAAAGAGAGGATAGCAGGCGGCAGAAATGTGTATGGTTATGATATCGGTGTATTGATGCTGGATTCCGTTTTTCCAAGAATTTGCGGGGACATTGGAAATGCAAAGACATGGGATTTTCCGGTGCTATATAAAAAAGTAGAAGGGGTACAGCCAAAAGATGTGGTACTTGGGCCGGCGGAAAAGGAGATTGCCCCATTTATGAAAGCAGCACAGGAACTGGAACAGGAGGGCGTAAAAGCAATTACGACTTCTTGCGGATTTTTAGCGCTGTATCAGGAAGAACTGAGCAATTGTGTCAAAATACCTGTTTTTACTTCGGCGCTATTATTCGTTCCCATGCTAGCCAGAATGATCGGTAAAGACAGGAAAGTGGGGATTTTGACGGCAAACAGGGAAACATTGACAAAACAGCATTTGAAAGCAGCGGGCATCGGAAGCATTTCATATCGGATACAAGGATTGGAACATGGAGAGGAATTTACAGATTTCACAGTTCAAAACCGGAAAAGCGTAAATGTGGAAATTTGCAGGATGGAACTGATACAGGCAGCATTGGAATTGACAAGAGAAGATGATGTTGCGATGATTGTATTGGAATGTACGAATATGCCGCCGTATACGAAGGCTATTCAGGAGGCTGCCGGTGTTCCGGTTTTTGATATTGTCCTGCTGACAAATATGTTTTATAGGGCGCTGAATCCGCCGGGGTTTCACAGTATATGAAAAGGAGAAAAATATGCGGATAGCAGTATGCGGGCTGGGGCGTGCGGGCCGGGCATTGATACATAAAATATTAACTGACAAAAAGGATGAGCTTTGCTGTGCAGTATGCAGGGACAGCAGTGAAAAAGTGGGGCAGGATATAGGGATTTTTTTAGGCATGCGGCATTTGGGGATTCCGGTAGTGCCTGTTTGTGCAGCGGCTTTGGAATTGGTGCAAAGGCATGTCGACGTTGTTATTGATTTTTCGCATAAGAGCATGACGCTGGAAATGGCACGGATCTGTGCGGATCATGGAATCAGTATGGCAGCATGCACGACAAATTTTGAAGAAAATGAATTGCTGGAGTTAAAAAAAGTAGCCGGGCAGTCTGAAAAGGGGATGGTATATGCACCAAACCTGACAATAGGGATCAATTTATTGATGGAATTTGCGGGCAGGATTTCCAGGCTGCTGCCTGATTTTGATTTTGCGATTGTAGAGCGGCATTGCAAAGACAAAAAGAAAGTAACAACGACGGCAAAAAAGATTGCGGATTGTATTGACAGGGAACAGGTACCGATTTCTGCAGTCCGGGCAGGGGGCTATGTCGGCGTGCATGAAGTGACTGCAGCGAATGAACATGAACGGCTTACGATTATACATGAGTCATTTTCCAGAGCGGCTTTTGCGGACGGCGCCCTGCTGGCGGCTGCTTATATTGTGGATAGAAAGGGTTATTATGAAATGTCGGATGTGATGCGGGAACTGGAGACAAAGATGTTGGACGGGAGTGGGGAATAGAACATGGCGGAGAAAATTTCATTTATTATCCCTTGTTACCGTTCAGAGCATACCATTTTAGATGTTGTGCAGGAACTGCGTACGATGATGGAAAACCTCAATACTTATGATTTTGAAATTGTGCTGGTGAATGATGCTTCTCCTGACCATGTATGGAATGTGATTCAAAAGCTGTGCAGTGATCAAAGGATGAAAGGCATCGGCTTATCCAGGAATTTTGGCCAGGCATCTGCTGTGATGGCTGGTTTTGCAAATGTATCCGGGGATTATATATTTGTATTGGATGACGACGGGCAAAGTCCGCTGGATGCTGTGATGGAGATGACGGAGACATTAAAAAAAGAGAATTATGATGCTGTGTATGGCATTGCATCCGATGTGCAGTTTGGATGGCGCCGCAGAGCCGGGTCAAAAATCAATGGGATTATGGCAAAAATAATGTTCGGCAGGCCGTCTGACAAAAGGGTTGTGAATATTTCTGTTCTAAGAAGGTATATTGTGGAAGAAATTATAAAATATCAGGAACCGTATCCGTATTTGTCAGGGCTGGTATTCCGTACAACCGGAAACATCGGATATGTTCCGGTCAGGCACCGGGCGAGGCAGTCGGGTACGTCAGGTTATTCTTTCCGCAAGCTGGCTGCCCTGTGGATGAACGGCTTTACTTCTTTTTCCATCAAACCGCTGCGTGCAGCGAGTTACCTTGGATTTGCCACTGCATTTTCAGGCCTGGCAGGCTGTGCGGCGACTGCAGTGAATAAATGGATGCATCCTGATACAGCAATTGGCTGGAGTTCTATTATCTGCGTGATTCTTCTGATGGGAGGGATGAATCTGCTGGTACTTGGCCTGTTAGGAGAATATTTGGGAAGGATGTATATGGGGCAGAATAAAACACCACAGTATGTGATCCGGGAGACGATTAATCTGGATCATGCAAAACCGGAGGAAATGAAATATGTCGTTGTCAGATAAGCCGCTGGAAGAAAAAGTAGACGGGGTTACAAAAAAAGACATGCAGTTTTATCTGCGGTTATGGAATTACCGGGGAGTTGTATTTTGCGGCAGCAGTAAGATCCTTCTGGCGCTGGAAAAAATATGGAATGAAAAGTATGTGTATCCGAAAGATGACAAGCAGATTTTAAAGATAACGGATCAGGACGAAAACGAGATTTGGGATTCTGAGACGGGTACATACGGTGCGGTGCAGCTTTTGTATGAATTGGAAGTTTGTGCAGCAGTTCCGCGGGAAATCCGGGAACAAATTACAATGGATGGGTGGATCCGGTTTCTTGCACGTTTTACAGAATTGTATACCAGCGATGGCTGGCAGATCCTGTTTACCAAAAAGATGCCTTTGACGGAACTGATTGCTGAAAAAACCAAGGGAAGCCTTACGTGGATGCAGAAGCATTTGATCCTAAATGATACATTTGAAAAGTATCTGATACTTGATAATGGAAATGGAGGAAGTGCCAGGGCTTGTTACGAGCAGTATAAAGCAGGAAAAAGAATAGAGGCCGTAAGGCTGATCGTGTTGTTCCGTGCCTATATGATAGAGCGGATTTGTGATTACTTTCAGCAGCGTTTGGAAAAAGAACAAGTCAGGCTGGCCACTGTGAACTGGCATTGGGCATTGATGCATCCGGTCTATCCGAAAACAGATGCGGTGTCTTTAGAAATTGAAAACAGAAACAGATGGACGGTATCTGAAATTGCCGGACGTGAGTCGGAATATGAAGATTTTTTGAAAGAAATATATGGGGGCAAGTATGAGCCTGCTTATGTACGGGAAATCATGGACATACCAAACCGGCTGAAAATAGAAGCGGGAAATGTGATTCATGAAGACAGAAGCGGGAAATATTTGAACGTAAGCATGGGGGAACGTAAAACAGTTCTGCAGCCTCTTTCTTATGATAATACGATATATTTATTTGGAGGATGTGTCTTTTTTGGATATGCAGTAGAAGACAGCCACACGGTAGCAAGCGGTCTGCAGAAAAAACTGAACTGCAGCAGGATGAAAAAACGATGGAGGGTTGTAAATTACGGAACCTGGGGCGGTGACATTGACTGGACTTATCAGCGTTTTTATCAGATTCCGTATAAGCCGGGTGATCTGGTTTTAGTTAGTTACGCGGGGCTTATGCCCCTGGGAAAAGATTGGCGGAAAAGGGATATCAGTGTTTTTTTGAAACAGGTCCATACAAACAGCAATTTTTATTTTAACAGCATTGTGCATTGCAATCAATCTGGTTATGAAAAGATAGCGGACGGAATCATGCAGCTGTTTGGGGCATATTTACAGGAAGATTTAGTGCCTGGCCGTTCGTTTTATTTGAATGGCATGCATCAGAAGAGAAAATATTATGAGGAGCAGGTAACGGAATATGTACGGTGTGTCCAAAAAAATTTGCCTGCATTGCATGATAAAAAGGTCGGAGCAATTGTAATGAACTGCAACCCGTTTACACTTGGCCACCAGTATCTGGCGGAAACAGCTGCAAATCAGGTGGATGTGCTGCTTTTGTTTGTCGTGGAAGAAGACAGGTCGTTTTTTGCATTCCAGGACAGGATTGCTATGGTAAGGGAGGGTACAGCACATTTAAAAAATGTGTTTGTACTTCCAAGCGGAAAAATGATGATAAGTACCGTGACTTTTCCGGGATATTTTCAAAAGGAGATGCCGCATGCGGAGGATCTGGATGTTTCCTTGGATGTATCCGTGTTTGGGGCATATATTGCAGAGGCATTTCATATAACAGTCAGATTTGTCGGAGAAGAACCTTTTGACATAGTTACCAGAAACTATAATGAAAGCATGAAAAGGCTGCTTCCCGCCTATGGCGTTCAAGTGGCAGAAATTCCAAGAAAAACATCCGGCGGTGCTCCAATCAGTGCAACCCGGGTCAGAAAGCTATTAAAGGAAAAAAAGCTGGAAGCGTTAAAAGAACTGGTTCCTGAAAGTACGTATGCCTGCTTAAAAGTAAGATATACGGATATAGGGAGGGTGTAGGCTTGCAGAAGATAAAAATATATGTAATGCTGCATTTGATGCTTATGATCTATTCCATGGGAGGGATTTGCAGTAAGAAAGCATCCGGATACCCTTTTTTCAGCGCCGGGTTTTGTATCTGTTATGCGGGGGTCATACTGGTACTTCTTTTTTACGCTGTAGGGTGGCAGCAGGTTATCCGGCATCTGCCGCTTACCGCAGCGTTTGCCAATAAAGCGGTAACGATTTTATGGGGGATCGTATGGGGAGCCTGTTTTTTTAAGGAACCGGTTACGGCAGGAAAGGCGGCAGGAGCTGTGCTTGTAATGGCGGGAATACTGCTGTATGCGGGGGCTGGGAAAGGAGAATGAGATGGATCTTATAACGGTGAAATATGCGGCATGCCTGCTGGCAGGCGTTCTGATCAGCTCTGTCTCGCAGGTGCTGCTCAAAAAATCAGCGATGAAGCAATATGACTCGCTGCTGCAGCAATATTTGAATCCATATGTGGCTGTGGCTTATACCATGTTTTTTGCATCTTCGTTACTGACGATATTCGCATACCGCAAACTCCCGCTTTCCATGGGGCCGGTGCTGGAAGCTACCAGCTATATCTATGTTACGGTATTTGGGGTCACGATTTTCAAAGAAAAAATGGGTATGCGCAATTATCTGGCGCTGGCGTTGATTATGGCTGGGATTTTTGTGTATGCACGATGGGGATAAGGGGGCTTTTATGGCATTTACAGATCTTTTCTTCTTGTTTTCCTTTCTGCCGGTTTCCCTGGCGGCTTATTATTTTGCCAAAGAGAATATACGCGAATATGTCCTTTTGGCAGTCAGCCTGGTTTTTTATGCGTGCGGGTCGTTTGCGCATCTGGGCTTGTTTTGCGGCGCGGTCGCTGTGAATATCCTGCTTGGACAGCTTCTGTCCGCATCTTGTCCGGGCGGCGCTTCGGAATCTGCCGCAAGAAACCGGCTGCTAAGGAAAGCGCTGCTGTTTACAGGGGTCTTGTTTGATGTGTCTTTGCTTGTTTTTTATAAATATATCCGTACGGATACAGGGCTGCCGCTTGGGATTTCTTTTTTTACATTCAAAGCGCTTTCTTATCTGGCAGATACCTATGCAGGCAGGGCCGGGGAGGGGAATCATCCGGTAAGAGCAGCGTTATACCTGTCATTTTTCCCGCAGGTGCAGTCCGGCCCGCTGTCACGGTATAGGGATATGCAGCGGAAAGGGAGCTTATTTTCAGAAGGCGCCTGCCAGTTTATCCATGGATTCGCGAAAAAAGCGCTGCTGGCGGACAGCCTGGGGCATATTCCGGCAGAGACGTTTGCTGCACGGCCGGACAGCATGTCAACGGCCTATGCCTGACTCGGCGCTGTTTGTTATTCCTTGCAGCTTTATTATGATTTTTCCGGTTATTCCGATATGGCGGCGGGGATCAGTAAGATGTTCGGTTATAGCTGCCCGCGGAATTTCCAGTATCCTTATCTGGCGGATTCGGTCGCCGCATTTTGGAGAAAATGGCATATGACGCTGGGCGCGTGGTTCCGCGACTATATTTACCTGCCCCTTGGCGGGTCCCGGGTCAGCAGTAAGGGGCTTTTGTACCGTAACCTGTTTGCCGTCTGGATGCTGACCGGAATCTGGCATGGGGCGGGATGGAAATTTGTGTTCTGGGGATTTGTGTATTTTCTTTGCATTGCATTTGAAAAGACGAAAGGTTTGCCGCAAACAATACATTCCAGGCCGGGAAGGGCCTTATACCGGATACTGACGCTGCTGATTGTGGTGTTTCAGTGGGTGATATTCCGGTCACAGGGCCTGCGGGCAGGTATCCGGTATGCCTGGACGATGGTCTGATATACTGCCAATCCGTTAGCTGACCGGCGGGCGCTATTTTTACTGAAAGATTATCTGGTGTTTATTCTTGCCGCGTTTATTCTTTGCTTTCCGGTGGCGCCATGGCTGGAAAAAAGAGCGGGGGGGGGTAAAAACAGGATGGTTTCCGCGGTGTGGAACGTGTCATATTTCCTGCTGAACACAGCATTCTTTCTATGGGCGGTTTCGTTTGCCGTATCCGGGCAGAACAATCCGTTTGCGTATCAGAATTTTTAGGGAGGGAGAAAGCAGGATGAAACGCATTCATTTTGGAACACGCAGCCGATTTGAAAAATACATCTGTTTTGGAAAACGTACCAACTTTGGAGAGTGCATGCTTGCAGGAATGTTCCTGCTGGCGATGGCCCTGTTCTGGGCAAACAGCAGTCCGTTTGGGGAAGCAGGGAAACTGTATACCTGCCTCAGGCAGCAGGCATTCGGAAGCGGGGATGCAAACGTATCCAAAGAGCAGCAGTCCGCGGCTGCGGTGGACGGGCTGCTGAAAGAGTATGCAGATACGCTCTGGCAAAGGCAGAAGCTTTTGGACCTGCATGGAGCAGCGGCGAAAATTCTGCATATGCAGGGATATTATAGTGATCTTGGCATCTATGTTACCGATGACGGGCGCATTGTGTCACCGTACGCACAGACTTCTACAGACTATGAATACGGCCAGCTGCTGTCGCTGAAACAAGAACTGGATCAAAAAGGCATCCGCCTGATTTATGTGAACGAACCAACGAAATATACAGACGACCATTTTTTTGCGGAACAGTTCGGCGTGGAAAGCTACAGCAACCGGAATGCGGACCTCTTTTTACAGCGTATCCGCAAGGCAGGGGTTCCCGTGGTCGACCTGCGGGAAGCCCTGGCAGAAGAAGGGATGCAGGCGGAGGAGTTGTTTTACCGCACCGACCACCATTGGACAGTGCCGGGCGGTTTTTGGGCAACACGCAAAATCGCGGAGGCGCTGAACCAGTACTGCGGATATCACATCGACCTGTCTGTCTACGACGCTTCCAGGTATTCGTTTACGAGCTGGAAAAACTGCTGGATTATGAAGGAAGCGTCAGAGAATATATTGAGGCGGGAGATTATGATACCGTTTTGATTTGTTATGTGCAGACGATGATCGGTGCGCATGATAATCCGGCGTCTGCGAATTACAAGATGTTTACGTTTGAGTAAAATGGGTTAGCCATATTTTCCCTGGCTAACCAAGATCTTTCGGGTAGCCCCCAAAACGCAACACAATGTCAATTTTGCGAAGCAAACTTTCAATATCGCCTCGAACCGTTACTATGAACGGCCGCCGTGAATAGTAACAATGGCTACAGGGGAATGTAAAGAATCGGTCTGGATGCTCTTGAAAAATAGAAGCATGTTTAGTATAATGAAGCTGTGACAGAGGAGAAAATTTCATTCAAGTTAATACTTGTCATAGAACATGCAGAAAGGCGGTGTATGCCGTTGAAAGCAGATACGGTTACAAAGGATTATGTAAAAGATGCGGGCGTGTTTGCTGATATTTTTAATTACTATATTTACGGCGGGCGGCAAGTGATCCTGCCAGAGCAGCTTATAGAGCGTGATTCCACTAAAATTGCATTACCATATGGTGCAGATGGCGCTGCGGTTCCCGTTCAGAAATTCCGTGATGTGCAAAAGCTGTATGCTGCAATGACGGATGGAAAGATGGCATATGTACTTTATGGTGTGGAGAACCAGGCAGAGATCCACTATGCTATGGCAGTGAAAAATAATTTGTATGATGCGCTGGAATACGCAGGGCAGGTGGAAGAGGCGGCAAAGTCACATCGGAAGGAAATGAAGCGGAAAAGGGAGCAGGGGGAAACATTTGCTGAGGAAGGCATGAAGATTCCAAATGCAGGTGAGTTCTTAAGCGGTTTCTGGGCAGGAGACAGGCTGTTACCATCCATCACAGTGACTATATTTTTTGGTTCAGAAGAGTGGGATGGACCGTTAAGCCTGTTTGATATGATGTATGTGTCAGACCCTGATGTGCTTGCCTGCATGGACAATTACCATGTGCGTCTGATTGCCCCAGCGCAGATGGCGGATGGGGAGATTATGAAATTCCAGTCCAGCTTGCGGGAGGTCATGCTGTTCATCAAGTATTCGAAAGACAGGGAGAATTTGAGCCGGATATTGAAAGCCAATGAAAAGCGTTTCAGGGAAGTAGAGCGCAGGGCGGCAGATGTGATTGAATCAATTACAAATTCAGGTATAAAATATGATGAAAAAGACGAGGTGGTTAATGTGTGTCAGGCGATTCAGGAGATTCGGAAAGAAGAAAGGCAGATAGGAGAGCTAAATAAAGCCAGAGAAACAGCGGGGAATCTGTATGAAATGGGGCTTGATACAGAGAAGATTGCGCGTGCAGTTGGTTATGCTGTGGAAACGGTAAAGGGATGGCTTGGATCTGAATCATAATCATAATGCATAGTTCAGTGTTAATGCTTTTAAAATATATAAATAAGTGGTATAGGCAGCTGCTAAAAATGATGCTATAGGACTTTGGGCGCCTATGAGTGAAAGTAAAAGGAAATAGTTTAAATATCAAGGATTTTAGATTTGGCGGGATTCATCACAGTAGGTGGTGAATCCTATTTTGTTTTTAGGAACTTAGAAACGATTTTTTGCGCAAAATGGCAAAATTTTGATTCTGGGCGACAGAACTGACATTGTGCTGCAGGTTATTGGCAGGTTTTACAACACCTGAATTTGCGTTTCATGGAAGCCTGTGAAAACCAGCCGGATGAGGGGGAAAGGGCCTGGCTTC
>CANOET010000107.1 GCA_947564835.1 uncultured Eubacterium sp.
GGTGTGGCCCTCCTGTCTTAGTCTCCGTAAGCGCTGGATTTCACCTCCGCTAAAAGCGCCCCTCATCCGGCGTCCGCATAGCCAATAAAAAAAGCAACACAATGTCAAAAGTGTTTCCTTTCCGGTTCATCCAGGTTAGGTAAAATACCCTGCGTGATTGCTAGAATTTTTATACATTATTTCGCGGCAACAAATAAACATTTCACAGCAATTAAAAAAGGTCGGGAATGAAGTATTATTTTATTCTGTACATCATATGCAAAATGCATTATAATAAAATTAACGTAACTATTCATGACAGGTTCCTATATAATAAGGAAAGAACCTGTACCATCGAAAAGGCAGCATTGCATATGCAGGAAGGAGCGTATTTATGGGGAATTATGTAATTACAATCGGACGTGAATTTGAAAGTCTGGGAAAAGATGTCGGATTAAAACTGAGCGAAATACTTGGGATTAAATGTTATGATAAAGAATTACTGAGCAGGGCAGCAAAGGAAAGCGGGTTATGTGAGGAAATCTTCCATTCACAGGACGAAAAGCCAACCAGCAGCTTTTTGTATTCCCTTGTTATGGATACGTATTCAGCAACTGGCTACACGGCTGCGCCGTTTTTGGATATGCCGCTGAACCATAAGATTTTTCTCGCACAGTTTGACACGATCAAAAAACTGGCTGAAGAGGAATCATGCATTATCGTAGGCCGCTGCGCGGATTATGCGCTAAACGACTTTCCGCGCACGATTAATACATTTATTCATGCAGATCTGGCATTTCGGATTAAAAATACAATGAATGAGTTTCAGGTCAATGAATCCAAGGCCAAGGATATGATCCTAAAAAAAGACAAACAGCGTTCCAGCTATTACAATTATTATTCCAATAAAAAATGGGGAAACGCAAAGTCTTATGATCTGACGTTAAACTCGGCGAAGCTTGGCGTGGACGGATGTGTGGATATGATCCTGCGGTTTAAGGAACTTATGAAATATTAACGGGAATAGATCTGTCCATTTATCTGAAACAGGAACCGGAATAGATGTGCGCATTTATCTGAAACAAGGCAGGAACACGGAAGGGTGGGTCTGCCTTGTTCTTGCAGACATCTCCAACTATTCGCAAAAGGACACTTTTGCGAATAGTTGAACAGAATAAATAGGCAACAGATTCTGTTTGTAATATCATAGGCCGCCTATCAATCTTCGGAATCCAAAATAATTGTAAAAGGCCCGTCGTTGCACAGCTGCACCTTCATATCTGCGCCAAAGATTCCCGTCTCCACATGGCCGTTCCCGTCACGGCATTTTTGTATGATATATTCATACAATTCATTTGCCAGATCCGGCTTGCCCGCCCGGATAAAAGACGGCCGGTTTCCTTTGCGGCAGTCTGCATATAAAGTAAACTGGGATACTAACAGCAAGCTTCCGTGAACATCTGTCAAAGACAGATTGGTCTTGCCGTTTGCATCCTCAAAAATTCGAAGTCCCAGCATCTTGCGGATCATTTTATCTGCGGTTTCTTTCGTATCCGAATCACATACACCAATCAAAACTAAAAATCCTTTCCCAATGCTCCCTGTTACCTGTTGATTTACCGTTACAGATGCTTCAGATACTCTTTGTATTACAAATTTCATATTTATCTCCTTTTATCGTTGTATTGTTTCAATGGATGGCCGAACGGTTATATTTGATCAAGCGGATCCTGTATAAAATTCCTTTCTGCATCTTTGTATTCACATTTTGTATGATTGCAAATACTGCATGGATTGCCTTTGATACAGTTCGATAAGTAAGATTTATCCCTGCTGATCTTTTTTCCGTCTCTTATGGCATATTCCTCGCAGACACTGATCGTATCATTCTCAAAATAATGTTTGAAAAATAGCCGGCTGCTTCTTCCGTCTTCCGTAAGAATGTACCGGATCTGATTCCGTATAACTGTCAGATCCTCATTATTTTTACAATAAACAGGGACATTTATAAGTGTCTTTCCTCTTTTTTCGATCTGGTAAATCGAATCCGTACTAATTGGCAGATACCTCAGCAGTTCTCTGGATATAATCAGAAAATATTTCCATCTATGATATCAATTTTGATCATGTTCGATATACTCCTTTGCAAACGGTTCCGTAATCTTAGCGATACATTCGGACAAAAACTCCCCATAATCCTGATATTCACGTCCAAGTACCAGGCTGAATGCATGGAAATTTTTTTTGTTAAAATCAGGCAGATGCTGCAGGTAGATCGTAATATCTTTTTCTTGCGCCATTTCTAATAACAGATCCAGGCAATTATCGCCGAATGCAGTTCCCCATATTTCTATTTCATCCATCTCATTTACAATCATAAGAGCCTTGGAACCGGTGGAAATATCATCAATCGCAAAGGTATATCCATCTTCCAGATCCTGCATACGGTAACCGTTAAATACACAGTGGTCTACTTCTCTCAATATTTTCTGGTTCATTTCATCTTCCAGCCATTCCATCGTAAACAGGGTGTCAAATTCCAGATCAATATAAAAATAAATATCTTCTGGACATCCATATCCAATTTTCAGCATATTTTATCCCTCCTGCTAAAAATATAATTTTCGTCATTTTTACCAATACCTAATTCAGAGCTTCCCAATAGAATCTTGATTGGGCAGGGGATGTGGGCTAACCGGACGACTCTGCGGGCTTTACAACACCTGAATTTGCGTTTCATGTAAAGCCGGTGAAAACCAGCCAGGCCCTTTCCACATCATCCGGCGTCCGCATAGCCAATCAAAAACGCAACACAATGTCAAAAGTGTTTCTTTTCTGGTTCATCCTGGTTAAGGGATATTATAAATGCTATAATACTACAATTCAATCCCTGTTCTTAAAACTTCTTCAACAAATCCACTCGGGTCATTTTACATATCTAACAAAATTCGATTGCTGTTCTATTATAACATATCTCAGCCGTTGACGGCAATCAAACTTTAAAAACAAAAAAAGTGAATGAGAGATGCGGACGCTGGATGAGTGGGAAAGGGCCTGGCCACAACCCGCAGAGTCGTCCGGTTAGCCACAGCCCCTGGCCAATCAAAGTGTTTCTCTTCTGGTTCATCCAGGTTAGGGTATTATCTTGTTCATTGAATCCCCAAGTAAAGTTACACTATCATGAGAGAATCAACCCATTGATACAAATCCAGATCTATGGTAAAATAGAAAAATGCAAAAGGAGGAAATTTATGGATCAAAAACGTCTGCTCAGTTATGTCCGCCAGGCCGTAGACGATTATCAGCTGCTGAATGATCAGGATAAAGTTGCCGTAGGCATTTCCGGAGGCAAAGATTCCCTCGCCCTGCTCTATGCCTTGAAGCAGCTGCAGCGGTTTTACCCGAAGCGGTTTACGTTAACCGCATTTACGGTTCATCCCGGTTTTGAGGATTTTCATCTGGAACCGGTTATCGGCTTTTGTAAAGAACTGGAAGTCCCTTATGAGGTGATTGATACGCAGATCCGGACAATTGTATTTCAGCACAATCCGTCAGAAAATCCGTGTTCGCTTTGTGCCAGGCTGCGTAAGGGTGCCTTGAACGAGGCGGCTGTCCGGCATGGCTGCAATAAAATAGCTTACGGGCATCATCGGGATGATCTGATCGAAACGATGCTGATGTCTTTGTTTTATGAGGGCCGCTTCCACTCTTTTTCACCGAAAACGCGCTGGGAACGGACAGGCTTAACGTTAATCCGGCCGCTGTTTTATGTACCGGAAGCAGAGCTGAACGGTTTTCAGAAAAAATACAGTATCCCGGCAGTCCATAATCCCTGCCCGGCAGACGGGCACACCAAAAGGCAGTATATCAAAGACCTCCTGCGGACTTTAAATACGGAAAATCCGGGCATTAAAAACCGCATGTTTGCGGCAATCCAGTCAGCCGGTTTTGAGGACTGGCCAGAAAGGCAGGCTTCTATCTATGGAAAAATCATATCACGATAAAATAAAAAAGGAAAACGAGATCAAACTGCGTGCCATGGCAAAAGAACTGCCAAGGTTCTGTCAGGAGTTTTTCCTGGGGACGGAGCATACGACCTCTTCCCGCACGCGTCTTGCTTATGCATATGACCTGGGTATCTTTTTTTCTTTTTTGCAGGAAAATAATCCGGAATGCAAAAAATACGAGATCCAAAATATCCCGATTTCTTTTCTGGATCTGATTACTCCGCTGGATATTGAAGAATACTTAAACTACTTAAAGGTTTATACAAAAGACGGCGTGGAGCACACAAACGACGAACGCGGAATTTCCAGAAAACTGGCAAGCCTGCGCAGCTTTTACAATTATTTTTTCCGCAAACAAATGATTCAGACGAATCCGCCTGACCTCGTAAAAACGCCGAAGCTTCATGAAAAGGAGATTATCCGCCTGGATGTGGACGAAGTGGCGATGCTCTTAGATGAAGTGGAATCCGGGGAAAAACTGACCGCACATCAGCTGGCTTATCATGAACAGACAAAGCTGCGCGATCTTGCCCTGCTCTCGCTCCTGCTCGGCACCGGTATCCGTGTATCGGAATGCGTGGGTATCGACCTGAATGACCTTGACTTTAAGAACAACGGCGTAAAGGTACACCGCAAAGGCGGCGCTGAAGTAATCGTCTACTTTAATGATGAAGTCGCGGATGCCCTGCTCGACTATCTGGATGTCCGTAAGGAAACAGAAGCCGCACAAGGGCATGCCAACGCCTTGTTTTTGTCGATGCAGAAAAAGCGGATCAGTGTGCGTTCCGTAGAAAAGCTGGTAAAAAAATATGCACAGCTCGTTACAACGGTCAAGCGGATTACACCGCATAAGCTGCGCAGTACGTTCGGTACGAATCTGTATCAGGAAACCGGGGATATTTATCTTGTGGCGGATGTGCTGGGACATAAGGATGTTAATACGACCAGAAAGCATTATGCCGCACAGGCAGATGCGAGAAGGCGGCAGGCGGCGAAAATGGTGCAGCTTAGAGATAATGGATGATAGCGGGGGGGGATTTGGCTAACCGGACGCCTCTGCGGGCTTTACAACACCTGAATTTGCATTTTATAAATGCAGAATACCTAGGGATTCTTAACATTCTGGAATAGGAGCAGAAAGCCAGGCCCTTTCCCCCTCATCTGGCGTCCGCATAGTCATTCAAAAACGCAGCACAATGTTAAAAGTGTTTCTCCATGGAGGCATTTCTTTAAAAGGTATATTCCGCAATTTTTTCCTCAATCCGCTCCCTTACCATCCTCGCAATATCCTTCGTTTTCATCCCCTGGTATTCTTCAAAGCGGATCGGCTTTAAAAAATGCACCTGCACGCTAACCGGTTTTACATGCATGCTGTTGAATACCTTGTAAGAATCAATCAGCGCGACCGGGACAATCGGCGCTCTGGACATGGTCGCGCTCTTAAAGCTGCCGGGCTTAAATTCAGAAACGTCATTGTTCGTGTGAAATTCATAACCGCCTTCCGGAAACAGAATATACCGCTTCCCTTCCTTTACCTCATTCGCCACTTCGCGGATCACAGTCATTGCCTGGCGGACGTCGGTCTTGTCCAGCCGCTTTCCTGCCAGAAGGTCTATAAATTCACGCACCAGGATGGATTTGGATTTTTTGATATCCATTACAACAGAACATGGCTGTTCGTGGCACAGGATAATGGCAAGCGCATCGAACTTTCCCTGATGGTTGGGATACATAATGTAACCGCCCTCTTTCGGCAGGTTTTCTTTGCCGTAGCATGCCGTGCGTATCTTTCCGGTGTTGCACATAATGCGGACGGCACGCTGGTCGAGCTCGTAGCGCTGTTGTTCGGAATATTTTTCCGGATGGTCTGCTTCGTAGCGCATTCTCGTAATCATAAACGGTGCGCGGAACAGATTCATAATAATTACATATAAAAATCGCAACATAATTTCTTATCACCTTCAGCTGTTATAAGCTTCCTTCCAGCAGCTTTGCAAAATACTCCGGAAGCGGGGCCTGAAATTCCACATACTTTTCTGTCCGGGGATGTACAAATCCAAGCGTCATCGCATGCAGGCACTGCCCCTGCAGCCCGCGGATGCTGCATTTTGCCGGTCCGTACAGCGGATCTGCCAGTAAAGGATGCCCCAGATCTGCCATATGGACACGGATCTGATGTGTCCGCCCGGTCTCCAGCTCAAATTCCAGGTACGTATGCCTGGCAAACCGCTCCAGTACGCGGTAATGTGTCACCGCCATCCTGCCGTTTGCAACGCTGCATGCCATTTTCAGACGGTTTTTCGGGTCTCTTCCGATCTCAGAACGGATCACGCCGCATTCCTCTTTTGGGCAGCCAATGACAATCCCGCGGTACCGCCTGGTTACTGAATGTACCTTCAGCTGCTCCGCCAGCCTGCCGTGCGCAAAATCATTTTTACACACAACCAAAGAGCCTGTCGTATCCTTGTCAATCCGATGTACAATTCCCGGACGGATTTCCCCGTTGATACCGGAAAGCTGATCCTTGCAATGATACAAAACGGCATTCACCAGTGTACCCGTTTGATGTCCCGGCCCCGGATGTACGACCATCCCTTTTGGTTTATTTACGACCAGCAGGTCGTCATCTTCGTATAAAATATCTAAAGGAATATCTTCCGCCTGGATTTCAATCCCGGCGGCAGGCGGCACCAGAACCGTAATCAGGTCGCCCGTTTTTACGGAATAACTTGGTTTTAAGCTTTTTCCGGACAGCTGCACCTGGCCGCAGCGGATCAGTTTTTGAAAAAAGGCTCTGGACAGCTTCGGGTAAATAACAGCTAAAAAGCGGTCCAGCCTGGTTCCTTCATATTCAGCGTATACTTCAAAAGTCTGTTCGGCCGCCAATGTTTTATCCTCCATATTATTTGAGAAAAATCGGATCCATTCAAAATTTTATCCTCCATATTATTTGAGAAAAATCGGATCCGTTCAAAACCGGATCTGTTCAAAATCTTCATCCTGATAGTAAAACAGCATCAGCATAATCAGCAGAAACGTCGATACTGTTACATAAATATCCGCCACATTAAAAATAGGAAAATGAATCAGGGAAAAAGAAAAGAAGTCAACCACATAACCATGGAGCAGACGGTCTACGGCATTGCCGACTGCTCCGGCCAGAAACAGGCAGGCGGTTACGCGCAGATACCAAAAACGCCTGGTCAGCGGAATCCGGTAATATACATATGGAATCAGCAGCAGCATCAGACCGGCCATAACAAGAAAAAACACCCGCTGCCCCTGCATCAGGCCGAATGCGGAGCCTCTGTTTTCCAAATACTGCAGCTCAAATACGCCAGGAATGAGAACATAGGCGTCCCGGCCGCGCAGCAGCTTCTGTGCGGCCAGCTTGGTGATCTGGTCCAGAATAATCAATAACACAGCGCCGATTCCAAATGCAGCGATGCTCCTTCCTCTCGATTTTGCTTCCATCTGCATATAACCTCCCATCTAATACGGTATATTTTTATTTCTTTTATAATAAATTTCTGAAATTGCACCATCTAAAAATAGGTAACCGTTCCGATAACCATTGTCACATATATCATTCCAGCTTATGCAAAAATGTCATAATTATATGGAATCCTGCCCTTTTTCGTTACCTTTCCCACAGATTGAATCTGGAATTTGCCGTAATGGCGCACGGACAGGATATCTCCTTCCTGGCACGGATAGTCGTTTTGCAGGATTTTTTTGGAATTAAGAAAAGCGCTGCCTTCCGAGATCCGTTTTTGGGCGGCAGACCGTGACAGCTTGCAGATATCGGCCAGAACCGTATCCAGACGCAGCGAGGAGACGATCCCTTGTTTTTCAATCCGTTTTGGTTCATAGTGAAATTCCTGCGCCGGAATCTGCGCTGCCGATACGGTTGTATGGCGGATTTTCGTGCAGCTGTCAGACAGATAATCCGCGACTGTTTCCGTGCAAAACACATAAATGCCGGCGTCCGTCAGCAGCAGGTCACCCAGTGTTTCCCGTTTGATGCCAAGATGCATCAAAGCGCCCAGCACATCCCGGTGGGTCAGGTCTTCAGCGAATTTACGGTTTACCGGCGCGAGCAAAACGGTACGCATCGGGTATTCCCACACATAAGAAAGAGCATCAGGGATAAAGGCTGCCATCTGACGCTCTGCTTGTTCATAACCACCGAATGTCTCAAAAGAACTGTGCAGTTCCCGTTCGGACTGGTGTAAGATATTTAACTCATTCAAATTTAAAAAATGACTGAAGGTTACGATATTTTTCTGCTCCGCCCGTCTGGATAAGTCGGTCAGACGCTTTTTCAAATATGCTGTTTCCTGATCCATAGCTGTTCCTTCCTAATATTCCATGCGGATGGATGTCTGGTCATAGGAATCAATCAAACTCTGAAAATCACCAGAAATCTCCACGTTGGCTGGCGTGATAATAAATATGTAATTGGATATTTTCTGTAAATTTCCGCTGATTGCAAAACAGGAACCAGATGAAAAATCAATGATCCGCTGTGCAATATCCACATCCAGCCCTTCTACATTCAGAATCACCGGACGGTTCATCAGCAGTGTTTCGGTAATCTCCCTGGCGTCTTCAAAGGCCGTCGGCTTGATCACGCACACTTCCAGTCCGGAAGAAGATGCCTTCTTCGAAGAGGGACGCATCGGCGTTACCTTATTGCTGGATTTTGCAGCGACACGCTCTCTGTTGCGGTTGATATCGATCGGCTGGTTGGCGCTGCCGCCGGAAGTTTTATAGCTTGTCTCTTCCGGTTCTTTCGGCTGGCTGCGGCGGCGCTTCGGCGCTGCCTCTTCTTCCTCTTCGTCATCATAATAATCATCATAGTAATCTTCATCATCATCCGGGTTCATATGCATTACATTTAAAAGGGAATCTACTAAACTCATATATCTCTCCTAATACTATAATCTCTTTCACCAAAAATGCCAGTTCCCACGCGCACCATCGTCGCGCCTTCCTCAATTGCTACGGCATAATCTCCCGTCATACCGATGGAAAGAGCATGCATGTCTATATTATCTATGTTTTTGCGCTGAATGTCAACAGCTAATTTTCGGATTTGCTGAAAATATTTGCGGTTATCTTCCGGATCTTCAACATACGGCGCGACTGCCATCAGCCCCTGCACATGCAGGTTGTCCAGGTGGGACATCTCCTGTGCCAGCAATATGGCATCTTCTTTGGAGACGCCGAATTTGGTCTGTTCCCCTGCCACATTTACTTCGATCAGCACCGGCATGACGATTTTATGCTTTTTTGCCTGAATATTGATCTCCTCGGCCAGGCGGTAAGAGTCCACGGAATGGATCATGCATACCTTATCAATGATGTATTTTACCTTATTGCGCTGCAGATGCCCGATCATATGCCAGCGGATATCCGGCGGCAGCTTGTCATATTTTTCACAGATTTCCTGCACTTTATTCTCCCCGAAATCCCGCACGCCTGCGTCATAGATTTCCTGCAGCATTCCGACTGGCTTTGTCTTACTGACTGCGATCAGCGTTATTTCAGAGCGCCGCCGGGAGCTTTTCTCACACGCTGCCTGCACGTTTGTCTCAACATTTGTCAAATTATCTTTTAACATATTCTCAACTCCTGTCCTGAATCTGGTGACCGTTCAGATCCCCCGCCAAGCGGTTACGGAACCTGCTCCTCTTTAATGGGTGGAAATCATCTGCCCCTCTTCGACTGAAGCCCCGTCCAGTGCGATATGGTCGTACTGCATCACCCCATAGGTCGTCCCGGTCTCTACAATCGTATAATTGTCATTGCTGAAAAGCTCTCGGATCAGCCGGAACACGGCATAGCCGCGGTTGATATTATAGACTCCTTTGAGCTTGGCCGTCTTGACCACCTCATAACGGTCTGTGGAGCCAGCCCTTGCAATCCGGTCGCCCCGTTTGATCTCTTCCTGCGAAATATAAGCCATCCAGTTTTCCTTATCGGCATCCTCATTGCCGTCAGCATCTTCGTTTTTATCAATCATATACGCTGTTACCGGAACAAATTCCGCTTCAGTATAGGTACCGTTTTCTTTCCGGCGCTCCACCAAAAGCCCGGTCTGCCCCGAGGCATCGTTATCTGTGGTAAAGTACGAATTTGGCACAAGCTCGAACGTCTTTGTTGTAATGGCGCTGTTCGGGATTTTTAAGCCTGTCTGCTGCTCCAGCAGGATATTAATATCGATATAGCGTTCATTTGCATACCGGATCATACCATTATGCAGGCTTAACACCAGATAATCCTGCCCGTCCCTGCGTTCCAGCTTATAATTCGCCCAGGCGGTCGTCTGATCCTCCTTAAACCGGATCTGCGTCACTTCTCCTCCCTGCAGTTCATTTTTCATCGCAGCGTCCACCCGGACCACAATCTGCCAGTCCTCCTGGGTAATCAGCTTGTACAGCGGCTGTCCGCTCTGCACAGAGCCTTCCGTTTTCAGGCTGACCTTCTGATGCGCAGACTGGTCAAAAAAATCCTCCGTCAGCGTATCCACGGTAAGATTTTCCATTCCATCCGTATAATAAGCGACCACCCCGGGTTCCTCCGCCCGGTATAGATGAAACGTCTGATTATCCCTGGCAAATTCCGTATACTCTGAAATCGCATTCAGCGCCCCCAAATTCAGCGCTTCCATCAGCTGCCCGCTTAAGTCCGATTTAAAATTATAAGTCGTATAAAAAGCGCCGTCCTGATAACCTTTCGCATAATCCCGCACCAGGCTGTGAATCCCGCTCAGGTTATCCTTCGAAAGCACCGCCTGCGAATCCGCCTCCTCGTTCAGGCGTTTTGATACATTTCCGTTTTCATCCACAGAACAAAGCAGCGTGCCTTTCGCCGCCCTCGTATTATCCTTCAGATAATAATCCAGGCTGCCGCTCTGCGCCGCGGTCACCACCGTTTCCTTACGTAAGATCAGCCCGGTATAAGAAGTATTGACCTCAATCGTCCCCTTCTCAACTTCATACGCCTGAATATGCACAGCAGTCAGATAGCTGTAAACATTATAAGCCATATAAAAAGCGACAAACAAAAATACAACAATCCCGATATTTAAATGCATCCCACCGGGAAAGCGGATAATATTCTTCTTCCTTCTTCTTCGTTTCTTTCCTGCCAATCCAATCTCCGTTCTTTCTAAAAAATTCATAACCGGCAGCCTTCCTGCCAGAATATTCCTGTATGAAGCTCCGATAACTGTCCATACTAACCAAAAAGGAGGTAATTGTTATGAATTCTAAATTTTTAGACTATACGCTGCTAACGCTGGTCATCATCGGCGCCATCAACTGGGGCCTGATCGGATTCTTCCGGTTTGACCTGGTAGCGTTCCTTTTTGGAAACATGTCCTGGCTTTCAAGAATCGTATATGCCTTTGTAGGTATCGGCGGATTATACCTGCTCAGCGTCTACGGACGCATCCGGTCCATGGATCAGGCATAATCTAAATCCAGCCCGTCCGATTCAAGGCAGCTGTATTACAGGCTGAAGCGAATTGCAGAGGGCTGGATTTCTTTCCGTCATTTCCGCTGACGGTTCTGTAGACAAAGGCCGTTACAGAGAAATAATGACCTTTGCTTTTGCACATTCCGGAAGGGCATGCTCATCTTTTGAGATGCTTAAAATAAACTTAACATTATATTTTTCGCTGATAATATCCAGCTTTTCGATCGCATGCTGCAGCTGATCCTCCTTAAGCCCTGCGATTGTTACAAAGCTGTCCAGATACATCTCCTGAAGATCATGGTCCTGCGATACGATACCGCAGATAAATCCCAGAAATTCATCACAATTGGATACCGGAAAGTCTGTTACATTGATCAGGCGAATTTTGTTATTTAATTCGTACATATGCTTCTGGCTTTTATCCAGATACACGACGTTCCCCTGCGCGTCCTTGATCGATGTGTTTGCTTTATCAAGCAGATATTTTGTCTTTCCTTTTCCTTTTTCGCCGCAAATAATTTCCACCATTACTTTTTTCCTCCTGCATGTTATTAGCTGACGCTTTGAAGCTTATTCATATTCGAAGCTCTTACAGATCTGATAAAATTATTATAAAATACTTTTGAATAAAATACAACTGCTATTTCTAAAAATACGTAATTACCAGAATGTGCCTGGGGAGGCGGGGGGGGGTGGGTGGGCGGACGCCGGA
>CANOET010000108.1 GCA_947564835.1 uncultured Eubacterium sp.
CGCAGCGTTGCCCCAGTCCGCCCAAGGTGTGTCTCCCGGCGCGTCCCCTGGCCACAGCCCGCAGAGTCGTCCGGTTCGCCACATCCCCTGCCTGCTGCCCGCAGAGTCGTCCGGTCAGCCACATCCCCTGCCCGGCAGAGTCGTCCGGTCAGCCACATCCCCTGCCTAACCAACATGAATCACCTGATACTTCACAAAAGCCGCATAAATCCCGTCTTCCAAAACTGACGGACAGATATCATCTGCTATTTTTTTCAGCTTTTCACTGCCATTTTGCATACAAATCCCCGTCCCCGCCGTCTGGAGCATCTCCAGATCATTCATACTATCCCCGATCGCTATCGAATCGCTGATCGGAATATTCAGATAACTGCAGACACGTTCGAGCGCCCTTCCCTTATCAAATTCCTTATTTACAACTTCCCCGTTGATCATACCGCTGCCGTCCCTTTCCTGAATACAGAAATCAAACTCATCCTTGAGCGCTTCCTGTGCCCGCGCCATTGCTTCCATAGACGTGCCTGCGATTACGACCTTATAAACCGGCTGGCCCTTGTATTCACTCATCGGAAGGATATGCAGCGACTGCTCGATCTGTTCCCTCCAGCGCAGCATTTCGCTGTTTCCCCCTTCATCCGCATGGCTTTTGAAAAATTCCTTCAGGCCCTCATCCGTATAGGAACCATCCATACATTCCACTGTACGAAAAATCCCGTTTGTTTTTAAAATCTCCATCACAGTCTGACGCTGCTTTTCCGTCATCGGACAGTCAAAAATAACCTTTTCCAGGCATTCCACATATCCGCCGGAGCTGCCAATCACCCCGTCAAATCCATACCTGAGCAACGGCTTTAGCATATCATAGTTCCTGCCGGTGCATAAAAATACATAATGTCCTTCCTGCCTGGCCTGCGCAACCGCCCGGGCAGCCGATTCCGGTATCTCATTCCTGCCCGGTTCCGTCAGTGTTCCGTCAATATCCAGAAATATAATTTTGCGGTCCATATTCCATTTTCCTTTCTTATCCTAAAATCCCGTAATCATAACCCTGCAATCATTCCTGCCGGCAAATCATTCTGCCTGTCAGCCCGCATGGTTCAGGCTGGCTGTATTTTCCTTATATATAAATGGTTTTATTTTTTCAATAAGCTCTGTGTCCTTAGAAGAAAAGCTTAATAATAGCGGTTCGGACAGATCTAACGCAAATACGCCAAGTATGGATTTTGCATTTACAACTTTCTGCCCACAACCCAGATCCACATGTGCGTCAAAGTTTATCATCATATTCACAAACTGCTGCACTTGCTTTACATTGTTGAATTTAATATTTACCTGCTGCATGAAAAACCCTCCTTTATATTTTTGTTATCGATTTCACTTTCGAAAACATCATACACAACAAGGAAGGATTTGTAAATTGGCATTTCCTACTAATTTTTATCCGGCTTTTTGTAAATCCTGATCATATCCATTTCCCAGTGTATGGATATGCACCAGCATTCTGCACAGATTTTGAGCGGCTTCTTGTATCAATCGGAAAAGCCAAGTTGATATTGCATCATCTTTATATCTTCTTTGGAATCCCCCGCCGCAAAGATCTCGTTCAGCGGTATTCCCAGCCAGCTGCATATTTGTTTTACCCCGGCTGCTTTCTCTGCCCCGGCTGCCACAATCTGCATGCAATGCCCTTCCACCAGGCAGCGCACCTGCTTTTTTACCGGATCCGTCAGGCATTTTTCCACTGCATCGGCCTCCCGGCTGCTCCATGGCCGCCGCGCTGCATGCAGAAGTGTAATTTTATAACAGATCCCCTGCGGATCGCGGTAAACGAGCATCCGTACCTGGTTGCTTTGTATCATTCGTTCCAGATCCTGCAGACATTGTTCCGGCACCGCCGCAAACCATTCCTTCCGCAGTTTTTTATTCTGCATTTCTTCTATTATAATGTGTCCCCCGCCTGCAAAAACGCCGCCGGAAAATAAATGCCAGATACTGCGGCACCGTTTTTTCGCATCCTGATAGGGCAGGGTTGTAGCGAAAAATAAGCGTGTCTGTTCCCTTTTTGCCAGTACTTCCAGCGCTGCCCGCACATCCGCCGCAATTTCTCTGGTTTTTGGACGGCCCGCGCATTGGCTTATCTGTGCCTGGTGTGTGAGTAAAGTCCCCTCGATATCGAGAAAAACTGCCCTCGGCCGTCTTGGTATCCGAAACAGCGGCCATGGCCCGAACAGCATCTGGTTGACCAGGTTAGATCTGCCGCCGTACGCCAAATAACAGGAACAGCGTTTGCGGCTGCATAGCTTTGGGATCTCTGCCTGCCCTGTTTCAGACAGTGCTTCTGCTTTCCATGACTGCCCTGTTTCAGGCAATGCTTCTGCTTTCCATGACTGGCTGATGTTACACAGTCTGCACCTGCCGTCTCCTTCTGCAAATAACCGGCCCCGGCACTGCGATACATCTGCCGGGTGCGGCTGCAGTTCCCTGTAAAAATAGGGATCGATATCGGCAAAAATCTGCTTTTCTTTTTCTGTATAAGCTCTTCCAAGTCCGTCCATTTGATTGATCCACATATAAACCCTGTCCGGAAGCGCTTCCCGCAGCTGCTGCAGCAAGGCTGTATGCTCCGGCGCCCCTACCGCCCCGGCGCACAGGCGGATGCCCCGCGCTGTAAGCTGCCTGCATGTCTGGGCAAATTGCGAGACTGTCGTCATCTGCGGATGGAATGTAGCCCAGAACCTTAGCTTTGTCAAAACCCCGCCGTTTTGTTCAAACATGTCCAATGACGCATCCGCCGCAAAGCTGAGGTTTGTTTGTGCTCCCACGGCTTCGATCCAAGGAAGGGCGCTTAGCTGTGCCAGCCCTTCCCAATACCATGGATGGATCATCGCTTCTCCGTAAGGTGTCAGCATAAGCGAATGGAATCCTGCTTTTTCTCCCTGGGCGGTAAAGCGTTTTAGAAAAGAAAACCACTGCCTGCGGTCTTTTTCCAGCTCTCCACCCCGCATGTTATGCTTGGAAAACGGACAGTAGGTGCAGCTATAATTACAGCTTTTCAAAATGCCGCGGTATAATACCATCATGCGCCGCCTCCTTTCCTGGCCTTGTTTCAGTTACCGGAACGGTATTTACTGTTCCTTGCCCGCGGTACCAGCAGCCTGCAGCTGGTCCCATTCTTCCATCGCTGCCCTGACCTGCGGGGAGGTCAGCTGCGGCCCCAGAGCGTCTGAAAGCCCTATCCCGGCCTGCGTCAGCGCGAGGAACGTCCCTTCCTCTGTCCTGTGCAAAGCCGCAAACCCTCTTTCCATCCAGGAGCGCAGCATTGGAAAATCCTCCATAGCCTGGCTTCCAAACACCTGCTCATACCGCTCCAGCAATAGCCCGGGCAGGATCAGCAGATGCCGGATCACATACCGCCGCTGCATCTCCTGCGCAGAAAGAAACAGCCCGTGTGTAATCTGTGTAAAATCCGCTGTCTGCTCATACTCTGCAAGCCTTGCCAGACAGGACTCTTTTGTGATGGCATAAGGAGTGCTAAAATGCAGATTGCCCAGATAACTCCTTCCGCCGCACCCCAGCGCAAGCGATGTGCCAAATCCGCATTCCTCATATCTGCGCTGCCCTGCCTGCGGCGCCCGCACAAACCTGCGCATGGAATCCTGCCGAAAGCCCGCGTTCCTTAAAAAGCTGCTGGCGTGCAGATACTGTTCATAAGCCTGTGCGCTGTCTGGTACAATGCCTTGTCCCTCCATGGCCGCCCCATGTTTTACATACAGCGGATATAAAAAGATCTCCTCCGGCTGCCACGCCAGCGCTTCTTTTAAGGATGCCAGCAGGCTTTGCACCGTCTGGCCGGGAATGCCGTAAATAAAATCTGCATTCACACATGCAAAATCCGCGGACTTTAACAAATGCAGCGCCTCCCGTGCCGTCTGCGCCCGATGTCTGCGCCCAAGCGCTTCCAGTTCTTCATCCTGAAAGCTTTGTATGCCCATACTCACCCTTGTGACACCAGCCTGCTTTAACACTGCAAGCTTCCCGGCGCTTGTCTGGTTCGGCGCTGTTTCAGCGATGATTTCCGCATCTTTGGAAAACGCAAAATAACTCCGCAGCAGCTGAAACATCTGCTCAAGCTGCTTTTCCGTCAAATATAACGGTGTTCCGCCGCCGATCACCAGCTCAGAAAATACCGTCTTTTGCGGCTTAAGCAGCGCTGCATACTGCATACACTGCCGATGCAGCGTATCCAGATACTTCTCTACGGCATACGGACTCTGCCCGGTCACGGAAAACAGGTTGCAGTAACCGCATTTTGCCTGGCAAAACGGGATATGGACATACAGGCCATGGCCGCCGCCTTCCAGCAAATGGACATAATCCTGCAGAGAAACCCCTGACAGCTGCCGGTACGCTGTTTTATGCGGATAACTGTACATATACTGTATGTATGGATTCATATAACGATTCCTTTCTATATTTTCTCTTTGACTTTATTTTCCAGAAAAAAATGCTTATAAGGAACCGTATCCACCATCGGATGAGAAATTCCGTGATACCAGCATCCATCCTCTCCATAGCATGTCCCATGATCCGAAAAACAAATTACAAACGCATTTCCCCTTTTCTTTTTCCATGTATCAAACAGCCGCCCCAGCTGTCCGTCTGCATAGCGCAGCGCCGCCGCATGGGTAAGAAGGCTGTCATGCTTTTCCCCTTCCAAATAAAAATAATTCGGATAATGAACCGCGTCTACGTTCAGATACAAAAAAATCCTTGTTTCCAAAGGCGCCGCATCCAGCTTTTTTATTATAAAATCCACCTGATTTTTCGTACTCTCCCGCACCGGGCAGGCAAACGAAGGGTTCCAGTAACTTTTCTGAAAATACCCGGGAAACACTTTCCCGATATCCGAACGCTTGTCGAAAAAAGACACACCGCCCACACACCAGGTCTCATACCCTTCCCGGGCCAGCCCCTCCATAACCGTACTGCCCGCAAACGCATAAGCCCCTTTCGGCACTTTCCTGCGCAGCCCGATCGCAGCCGGATAAAACAGCAATTCCCGGTCAGCCTGATTTTTCACATCATAACCGCACGGCAAAAAACCGGCAAACATGGCATGGTGCGACGGATATGTAAAATTTCCCGGCGCCTGGCGCTTCTCCCATTTGCCATAACGGTTCAGCACCGGCGTCGCCCCCGCAGCCTCTTCCTGCACCGCGATATCATAACGAAGCGTATCCAGACAGATCCATAAAATGTCCATACTGCCAACAACACAGTTCATATCTACCGAAATTTTTCCCATACCATTCCACCTCCCCGGCCTGTTTCGTTGTTTTTGCCTATAGATGCTATTGTTTCACTGTTTTCACCTGAGAACCGTATCGTTTCGCTGTTCTTGCCTGAAAACCGCATCGTCTCGCTGTTTTTTCCTGAAAACTGCATTGTTTCACGGAGACATTGCCTGATCAATTCCGCCTGTTTGCGGTAAATCTTGTTATCCTTAAAAATATCCTGATAAATCAGATCCCCTTGTGCATTCATCTCAATCACTCTCGGGCGCAGGCTCCCTTTTTCCAGCAAAAGATCAATTCCCGCGCAGCGCAGCCCCGCAAAACAATCCATAGACTTTTTACAAAGCATGCCAATCTCTTCTATCATATGCTCTGGTATTCCAAGCGCTGCGGCTTCCATCGGATGGTTATTTAAATGCAGGTTAGTAACCGGCCCTTTAGAAAGCCTGCCCAGCAAAAATTCCACCCTGCCGTCAAGTACGACCGCTCGCAGATCATAAGGTTCCCCATGAAAATCAGCTTTTGCATACCAGCGTTCCAGCACGCAGTCCAGCTGCAAAATGCACTCCAGCAGCGGAATCACATCCTTCGGGTCAGAAAAACGCCTCAGGCGCTTCGTATTGACCAGTCCATGCTCCGGGTGCAGCAGCGCACATGTATACAGCGCCATCCTTCCGGTCGCTGGCTGGAAGCGGAACGCAGACACCCCGGCTGCCCCGGATCCATAGACCGGTTTTATAAAAACCTGACAGATCCCTGCCTGCTGCATCAGCTCCAGCAGCTGCTGCGTATGCTCTAACCGCATCGCTTTCTGCCCGTCTTTTTCCTGCCCGGTACTTTCAGATCCATCGGCTTTCTGGCAGCCACTTCCATACCTGCCGCCTTTCTGCCCGGAACCTTGTGCAGACTTTGCCGCCTTCCATTCCTCCAGCATTTCTGTAACCGGCACTCCTGCCTGCAGCAGCTTTTCTTTGCATGCCCGTTTATCCAGCAGCTCCCAGATCACGCGCGGGGCATTGAAAAATTCTACCTGGCCGTTCTCTGCCAATTCAGACAGCTCCTGCAATTTCCGTTTGTACTGAAACGCCAGCGGCCCCAGTTCCTCCAGGGAACAGCTGTCCCACAAAGGCGGGTCGATCTTCACCATCCACTCTCCCTGCGTCAGCTTTTGCTTCCATTCCCCATAATCTTTCCAATCCGCAAAAAGGACAGGCAGCTGTACCTGTCCTGCTGCCTGTCTGAAATAATCCGTTCTCTTTGTACCTTCATTCCCTAAAAGTACTGCCTGTCTCAAAATAGATTTCCTTTCTGATCACAACCGCCCGAATCACGGCCATTCCAATCACGGCCGTATACCTACTCGGTCAGCATCGCATTCATATAAACCGTTCCGTCATACACATCCGGCTCTTCTGCTTCTGATACATCTACCGTAATCGGAAGGCTGCAAAGCTTTTTTGCCATATCATCGCTCAGATAATGGTAATGCACATCCAGCTTTTTCACATTCGGCCACTTTGGAAGAGCCTCTAATAAAAGCGCGCCGCCCTGATCCGTCAACGTACCCAGGGAAAGGTCCAGCGTTTCGATTTGTCCCATAAATTTGCTGTCCAGCACGACCCGCACCAGCTCGTCCTGAATCTCACTGTCCGTAATTCCAAGATAAGACAGATTCGGAAAATCCGCCTTTTCTAAAAGCTCTTTGATCGTATCCGCATTCCCGTCAAATCCATAATCTTCAATTCCAATATAAAGCAGCAGTTTTTTCAAATTCGGCAGTTTGGCATTCTGGACAGACCTGATCACATCCGATCCCAGGCCACCGCAGATAATGGTCAGCTCCTCCAGCCCCTCATGGCAGACCTCACCCAGCCTCAGTTCTGTGCTGCCTTTTATCGTCAGCGATTTCAAATCCGGCAGCGCTGCCCACAATTTAGAATAATCCCCCTGCATAATCCAGGACACTTCACATTGTTCATAATCCATATCCCCGACAAACAGCCTTTGAATATGGGAAAACTGCTCTGCATGTTCTACGATCCCATCCAGCACCGCCTGGCAGTCATCCTCCCAGGCGCCGCCCCAGTCACCGATGACCAGCTCTGTCAACGCTGGGAACTCCGGATCTGCGAGGATATCCGCAACCAGGTTTTCTGCTGATTTTTCGCCGGAATCATAGTCTTCATAACCGATGGTATATGTTTTTGTCTTTTCTGCAGCCAATCTAAAATCCTCCTTTTCTGATGAACTGATGTTTTTATTATAACACTACAGGTACCAGATAGGAAGACATAAATTCGTTTCTACTTCCGGTATTTTTCCAAAATATGATTATAAAGCGTCCGCACCGCCGGAGCCATAAATTCCGGATGAAGCGCCGCTATCCCAATGATCCGGCATGCCTGCGGATAGACCGGATAACATTCTACCTGATAAGGAATATCCCGCATCACCAGCTCTGGCATCAGACAGATCCCGAACCCTTTTTCCACAAGTGCAACTGTTGACAAATCATCTACGACATGGTAATTTGACTGAATGCGCAAAGAGTTTTCTTTTAGAAAATTCTGAATATCGGCATCTGTGCATTCCCGCTGTGTCACAAACTGATATTCGCGCATTTCCTCAATATCCATATATGGCTTCCCGCTGCCTTTGCGTACGCCTTTTGGCATCACGCATAGCAGCGGGTCTTTGTACAGCGGCTCAATCGGAATGTCCCTGGCGCTGGATACGGATAAAAATCCAAGGTCTGCTACCCCGTTCTTGATCCAATAGGATACGTCATCATAAGTACCCTGAAAAACTTCAATCGTGATCTCAGAATACTTTTTTTGGAAAGAATGCAGAATATCCGGCAGCCAGTTGGTACATACACTGGAGAATACCGCGATCTTTACTTTTCCCTGTTTTAATCCGTTGAGCTCTGCAATCGCCTGCTGCAGGCTTTCATCACTGTTTAGCACTGCATTGACATACGGCAGCAGGTGTTCGCCGTAATTGGTCAGTGAAATGCCGGATTTGCTGCGGGTCAATACGGTAAAGCCAAGCTCATTTTCCATGGATGAGATCGCATGGCTGATCGCAGAGGGCGTCAGTCCGAGAATATCGGCGGCTTTATGAAAGCTTCCGATATTGGCGGCTGTCTGAAATACCTGGTAAGTCAGTAATGTCATTCTTATCTCCTGTCCGACTGAGTGGCTGCCAGCTCTTTTGGGACTGCCAGCTCTTTTTGGCTGTCAGCTCTTTTTTTAGCTGTCAGCTCTTCTTGGCTGTCAGCTCTTTTTTAGCTGTCAGCGCATGCACTTTTGCAGCAGTTCTTCCCACCGTCTGTCAACCTCTGCCTGAAATTGTGCGATCAGATGCTCGTTGCCTGGCTTGAATAAATGCCGGAACCTGCCCTGCGGCTTTAGGAAATCTTCGATCGGAAGTTTCTTTTTTGGCTCGTAGGTAAGTGTCCATTTCCCATGATCGACCTCGAACAGCGGCCAGTAGCATGTCTCAACTGCCAGGCGGCAGATCTCCATAATCTTTGGTGTATCGTAGCGCCAGCCTCTCGGACACGGGGTCAGGATATTTAAAAAGCATGCCCCTTCGGTATAGATCGCTTTTTCGGCTTTTAGATGCAGGTCTTTAAAGTCCTGTGTCAGTGTTGTCTGCCCCACATAAGGTACCTGATGGTCGGCAATGATGGCAGACAGATCTTTGCGGTTTTGCATTTTTCCATTTGATGCAGAGCCAACCGGCGTGGTCGTGGTGTCTGCGTACAGCGGTGTTGCGGAGGAGCGCTGGATGCCTGTGTTCATATAGGCGCCGTTGTCGTAGCAGACGTAGACCATATCGTGTCCGCGTTCCATCGCCCCTGATAAGGACTGGAAGCCGATATCGTAGGTTCCCCCGTCGCCGCCGAATGTAATAAATTTAAAGTTCTCCTGCTGCGGCAGCCTGCCGCGTTTTTTCAGGGCATGGTATGCAGTCTCCACGCCGCTTAAGGTCGCTCCGGCATTTTCAAATGCATTGTGTATATAGCTGTCTTCCCATGCGGTATATGGATACATATAGGAAGAGACTTCCAGGCATCCGGTCGCGTTACCGATTACGGCGTGATCTTGCGGATGCAGGGCGCGCAGCACCGCACGCACGCCGATGGTTGCGCCGCAGCCTGCACACATGCGGTGTCCGGGCGCCAGACGTTCCGGCCGGCCGGCCCAGTCTTTCAGGCGATAAACGTGATCTTTCCCAGCTTTGCCGCTGCCTCCTGCGCTGCCGCTGTCTGCCGTGCTGCCTGCTGATTTCTGATTCTCTGTTTCCATGCTGCCTGCTGATTTCTGATTTTCCACTGCTTCCTCCTATTTACGTAGACCAATATATTGAAATGGCTCTATCGCGGTTTTGTTCTTTACAGCATCTTCCATTTCCTGAAATACGGCACAGGCATCATCCACGGTAAAGTCCCGCCCGCCCAGGCCATAGATATAATTCACTGTTTCAATGCTGATTTTATTCCGGAACAACGCCGCGTCAACTTCGCATCCCAGCGGTCCGCCGTTGCCGTTGTAGCTTTCGCAGCGGTCCATGACAGCAACCATTTTACAGTTTTTCAGCGCCTGGGCCAGCTCTTTTGCCGGAAACGGACGGAAGACCCTTAGTTTGACCACCCCGGCCTTCATGCCCCGGGCGCGCAGATCGTCTGCTGCCTGCTTTGCTGTTCCGGCTGCGGAGCCAATCAGCAGCATGATGTAATCTGCGTCTTCAGTCCGGTATTGTTCAAACAGGCTGTAGCTTCTGCCTGAGATTTTTGCAAATTCCTGCGCGACCTTAAGAATCACTTCTTTGGCGTTCTCCATTGCTGTTTCCTGGTTTTTCTTCGCCTCCATGACATAAGCGGACGCCGCATAAGGCCCTACTGCCACCGGCTTTCCAGGATTGAGCAGATATTCCTTCGGATGGTACTCACCGACAAACTGCTTTACCGTCTGGTCATCAAGCAGTTCGATATTTTCCACTGCATGGCTGGTAATAAAACCATCCTGGCAGATCATCACCGGCAGGTGTACCTCTTCGTGCTCCGCAATCGGATATGCCTGGATAAAATTATCATAGGCTTCCTGGTTATTTTCCGCATAAATCTGAATCCAGCCCGTATCCCGCGCGCCCATACCGTCTGAATGGTCGCAATTGATATTGATCGGCCCGGATAATGTACGGTTGACAAGCGCCAGAACGACCGGCATCCGGTTGGAAGCCGCCAGCAGAAGCTCTTCCCACATCAGCGCCAGTCCCGCAGAAGAAGTCGCCGTCAGGCTTCTGGCCCCAGCCGCTTCTGCTCCGATTGCCGCGCTCATAGAAGAATGTTCGCTTTCGACCGGAATAAACTCGGTATCCATTTCACCGTTAGCAATATAAGAAGACACCATCTGCGGAATTTCCGTCGAAGGCGTAATCGGAAAGGCCGGCATTACATCCGGGTTAATCTGGCGGATCGCATACGACACCGCTTCGTTGCCTGACATACGGTCTTTGATCGACATCACTCTCTTCCCTCCTTCATCGTAATCGCAGCAAACGGACAGACATCGGCACAGATCCCGCATCCCTTGCAATGATCATAGTCAAAGTCCCCGCGCACGCCATCCGTTACCGGAATACTGGAATCCGGGCAGACCGGTACACACAGCATACACTGTTTACACAAATCCGCATGAAAGACCGGGGTACTTGTCCTCCATTCCCCTGTATGAAAATATTTCGACGTCCCGCCGGCAAACATCATCAGCCCTTCGGTTAAGTCCTGATGAGCGGTCTGCTCGTGGATCTTATGTACATCTGTTCTATTAGATTGCATAGATTGCATTCGTTGATTCTCCACTTCACTTTTGATTGCCATTAAGCGCTCTTTTTTATATTTTGTTTTAATGTTTCTTCCATCCGGTCAAAGGTCTGGCGCAATGCCTGCATATTTCCTTTGACAACTTCCGGTTTCTTTGCAAATTTATGTTCAAACAAGCCCTGCATTTCCTTTAAAAATGCACCCCGTTCCATCACGCCGCTGACTGCAACCGCAGCTGCAAGCATCGGGGTATTCGGGAAATTTTTGCCCAGTGTTTCTTCCGAAATCTTTCTGGCATCAACCGTATATACGTTTCCCTTGTAACCGTTTAATAACGGCAGAATTTCTGCTCTGGTTTTCGATGTATTGATGATCACCGCGCCTTTTTCTTTCAGTCCCGCTGTCACATCTACAGAATGAAGCAATGTCTCATCTACGACCATCACCAGATCCGGCGTATAAATATTGGAATGTACGCGGATCGGTTCCCTGCCAATCCTGTTATATGCCGTAATCGGCGCGCCCATACGTTCTGGTCCGTATTCCGGAAACCCTTGTACATATTGTCCGGTTTTAAATGCCGCGTCAGCCAGTAATAATGCCGCTGTCTTCGCTCCCTGGCCGCCCCTGCCGTGCCATCTGATTTCAAGTCCGTGGTTCATTTTCCTAAATCTCCTTTTTCTGTAACGATTTTGCAGATGAATATCTGGTTGTTAACCGAACTCTATTATAATGAGGGTGGTGGAGTTTGTAAAGTGAAAGTGTGAGAATTTTTCATTTTCAAGTTGAATGAATTGCAACACTCTGGAATGGATGCGCGGATGGCTTTGCAGGCTGGGGGGTGGGTGGATGCGCGGACGACTCTGCGGGCTGGGGACGGGGACTTGGCCGGAAGATACACCCTGGAAGGACGTTAGAGGGGCGCTTTTAGCGGAGGTGAAATCCAGCGCTT
>CANOET010000109.1 GCA_947564835.1 uncultured Eubacterium sp.
AGCTTATGCAGACAAAGAAAATGAAAGTACAGTATTCCTCACGCGCAAGGCAGAGCAAAAACCATTACTTCGGCAGCGGGTACATCGAAACGCCGAAAATACAGATGGAAGGGAAATGGCTGGAGGCGCTCGGCTTCCACATCGGGGACGCCATCCAGGTGGCTTACGAAGAAGGTTCCATCCACATCTCACTTGCATCTCCGGCACAATCCGAACCCGACATGGTCTGCGATACAAAAGCAGGATACGCATCACAATAATCCCCAAAGAAAAAGCAGAAATTCTAAGGATAGCAGACATACCAAAAATGACCGTCTGCTATCTTTTGTTTGTCATTCATACAAAATCTATCAAAAATATTCAATCTTCCATTTAAGCATTTTTTGTTGTATGATTGATATAAAACAACAAACCAAGCCGATTTATAAACCAAATAAACTGAAAGAGGTTTTTATGGATACAATGACGCCTGAACAGCGAAGCCGCACAATGAGCCATATCAAAAGCAAAGATACAAAGATTGAAATAGCATTACGCAAAGCTCTATGGCATAAGGGCTACCGGTATAGAAAGAATTATAAAGCCCTGCCTGGTTCCCCCGATATTGCTATAACAAAATATAAAATTGCTATATTTTGCGACAGTGAATTTTTTCATGGGTATAATTGGGAGATAAAGAAACAGCGGCTTGGCAAAAACAAAGACTACTGGATTAAGAAAATTGAACGTAATATGGCACGTGACCGGGAGGCTGACTTAAAACTAATAGCAATGGACTGGGTACCTATCCATTTTTGGGGGCAGGACATTTTAAAGAACATTTCTGGATGTATTGAGGCTATTGACGATTTACGGTTTGAGTTGCAAATTGGAGGATTTGATGATATAATTGATTCAGAGATGGACTGTGTTGATAACATAAAATAATATTTTTATAATATCAAAATAATTGTTGGTTTTATCAAGGAGTACCCGCATGACTATTTCAGAACAGATAAAGGTATTATGTGTCCGTTCAAATATCAGCGTTGCCGGATTAGCGCGGCGTATTGGAACTACACCCCAGAATTTTAATTCAAAGATGAAAAGAGAAAGTTTTACAATCCGTGATCTGGAAGACATTGCCCACGTTTTGGACTGTACTTTTGAAAGGAATTTTATCCTCCCTAACGGGGATAAAGTCTGATGGAGGATTTAAATGAATATTTTGCAATATAAAGACAATGCCGAAAACAGGGATGCCATATCCCTGTTTTCCGGGGCCATGGGGCTTGATATTGGATTGGAAAAAGCCGGGCTGAACGTAACTGTCGGACAGGACTTTGACCCTTCCTGTGTGGCTACAATGCGGAAAAACGGGCATCATGTTATAGAAGGGGATATCCGCGGAATCCAGCCCCAGCAATTATTGGATTTCACCCACCTGTCCCCTGGGGAGCCATTCTTAATCTGTGGCGGCCCGCCCTGCCAGCCATTCTCTACGGCAGGGAAACGGCTGGGCATCAACGATCCCCGTGGCAGCTTATTTATGGATTTCATACGGATGATCGATTACATACGCCCAAGATTTTTTATAATGGAAAATGTAAAAGGGATTATGTCTGCCCCATTAAAGCATGTCCCCCTTCCTGAACGCGATGAGGAAGACCCTGAACAAAAACTGGGGACAGTGCTTGACGTCATCCTTTCAGAATTTAGAAAATTAGGCTATAAAACAGTATATGGGATATTGGATGCCGTTAATTACGGCGTGCCGCAATTCCGTGAACGCTTTGTATTAATCGGCAGCAGGGACAACGAAGATATTTTCCTTCCCATACCTACACATTTTCAAATGCACCAGGACGGCAGTTACCGTTGGCAGACTTTAAATGACCGCATCAAAGATTTGGAATATGATTGCGGGGAATACACCCCCTTTAGCAATGACCGTTTAGAATTCCTAAAGCTGGTGCCTGAAGGTGGGAATTGGCGCAGCCTGCCACCGGAACTAATCAGGCAGGCTATGGGCGGTGCTTATGAATCAGGCGGGGGTAAAGTCGGCTTTTACAGAAGGCTCTCTTTTAACCAGCCTTCCCCTACCCTGGTCACATCGCCTGTCCAAAAGGCAACCATGATGTGCCACCCTACACAGAACCGACCGCTCAGCGTCCAGGAATATGCAAGGATACAGCAATTCCCAGATGAATGGGAATTGATGGGGACAACCGCCGCAAAATACAGGCAGATTGGCAATGCTGTACCTGTGGGTTTAGGCGTTGCCCTTGGAAAAGCAATCATCGCGGCTGCCGACCATAACGCGGCCATCCAGACAAAACGTTTCCGTGGGACAAACATCCACAACCGGATAAAACATGCCATTGAATTAGGAGGGGATTGCATTGGAACACAAAACATACAATGAACAGGCTGTCGTGCATGCTATCGCACAGGCTCTTGACTCTTTTTACGAAAGCCTTATCAGTAAAATAGATACCTTAAATATAAACAAAGTAATGAAACGCAAGAATCCATACCTGTACCGTGCCAAAGCAATGCAGAGCGCATCAGATATTGTTGATTCAGTCCTTACAGCATTTGTAAGTTCCAGTGAAGAAACTATCTTCGGCAACTGCTTTTTTGAGCCTGTCGCTATAGCGGCCAGCAATGGAAACAAAGCTTTAGCGGAAGGCATTGATATTATGATCCAGGACAATGAAAACAATATCATAGCGGCTATTGCTGTTAAAAGCGGCCCTTCTGTATTCAACGCTGACAGTAAAAAAAGGCAGGAACAAAACTTCATGGCTGCCTCAAAGTTGGCGCAGCAAGCCAAAGCCCGCTATGAAGCCTATATAGGCTACTGCTATGGAAAGAAAAAAGATTCTGGGCGCGGCAAACCAAAAATATACCAGGAACTTGCAGGAAAAAATTTCTGGTGGAAACTTACTGGTGAAGAGGACTTCTATATTAAACTGATTGAATACATGGGTGACTTGCCAGAAAAATATGTGGCACGCTTTCAAGAAAGTTATATGAAAGCATCGAACCGATTAGTCCGTGAATTTTCAAATAATTTTTGCACAGAAGATGGCAGTATTGATTGGGAAAAACTTGTTAAGTTTAATTCCGGAGAATAAATTTCTGTCTGCTGACCTAAATCGTCAGAGTTATGGTCAGCAGATAGTCCATTTTTCAATTACCCAATCAATGCTGATAAATTTTCAAATACAATATCTTCCAAATTTCTAACGTCATAAAATTTTTCAAATTCTATATATATTTTTCTTAAATGTATTGGCTCAACAATTACTCCACCATACTTCGAAAAAGGTCTATCTGTTTCTATAACCAATCTATTTAAGGGTATCTCTTTTAAAATCCCCTTTCTATCCCTAAATTGCCTTTTCTTCCCTTAAAAAAAGAAAATACACTATTTATAGCAGACGTATCTACATTGCTTGTTTTATATCCGCAATAAACTGTTTTTTTACTATTTTTTTCGTTGTTATATGCTCCGCAGAAAGAATCTAGCCCTCCTGACAAAAGTGCAACATTATCAATTCCCAAACTTGGGATAATCATTTGCTGCCCGCCAAATTCGGACTTCTCGAATAACCATGGTAATAAAAATTTCACAAAAAGGCAAAAGGAATTTTACCGGATCAGAAAATTTATTTAAAAGCATTTCAGTCATTGCAGTTTGAAAAGCGGGACAACCTCCTAAGTTTTTTCTATCCAAAATATACCATATTATACTTCAAATGTCCATGATTTCCAAATACTTGTTTTTCAACTTCGTATGTTACCGTTACTTTTCACACCCGCGCCGTACACTCCGCTGTACGGCATTGGGGGATGCGTGTTTCGCTCGGAAAGTTTCGGCTCCTCGCCGGATGGCGACTTCCAATGAGCCAGAGATGTTGCATTTCATACAGGATAACATGAAATAGCTGTGGATAACTGGCGTGGGTATGAAATGTAACGGCTCGGCTACTGTTCACACCTTGTTCAAGCACTTGCTGCTTGGACAAGGCCAAAGTATGTATTTGCGGATACATACTTGAGAGAGTCGGAGTAATCCGGCTCTCTTGCGTTATATAGAAGGTGTTGTTGCAAAATGCTTGCAAAAACTTCAAAAACACTATGGAATAGCTGGAGTGGCCGGCCCGCAGGGAATGTATGCGGGCCGGGGAAACGGCTGGCTAAAGTAACTTTTCAGTTCATTCTTGCAAATAAGCGGCGGTTATTGCAGATTCATGTACTGCTGTGCGTCCTTCATCATATCCTCCAAGGTAATAGCTGCCAGTTCCTCTTCCATAGCCCTCTGCACCTGCTGCAGTCTGCCATCCAGAACCTTATGGATCGTCCTGCCTACCGGACATTCTGCATTTGGATTTTCATGGAAATGGAACAGTTCCCCATGCTCTACACATGCAACGGCCTGGTAAATGTCCAGAAATGTAATTTCCTGCAACGGTTTTGCAATGGATGCCCCGCCGGAGCCTCTGGCTACCTCCACGAGTCCGGCTGCTTTTAACTGGCCTAAAATTTTGCGGATGATCACGGGATTGACATTCGTACTGCCCGCCAGGAAGTCGCTCGTTACCTTATATGCATGCTGAAACGTATCAATGCATGCAAAGATATGGATGGCTAATGTAAATCTGCTTGAAATCTGCATAAAATACCTCTGTTTCTATTGATGATAGAGCTGCTGGATTCTGCGCTTGTACAATGGTATCAGCATTCTTACTGCCGATACAGCACGTAATCCTGCATTTCTTTGTGAAATCCTGCCGCTGCCAGCATATCTGCCGCTATTGGGGGATATTCTTTGATTACAATTCGTTTTAAACCGGGGAAGATGTTTCCTTTTTGATATGCGTCAGCAAACGCTTCCATGCATGGTTTTGTCAGTGTTTCATCAAAAATCCGCAGCTGCCGGCCCTGCCGTTCGAGCACCGCGGCTGCAAGTCCGCCGTAACATGCCACGGCTGTTCCCGGCACGCGGATGAAATTCCGGCCGTTTGGATGTGCCAGTATGCTTCCCCAGCATTGTGCAGGGTCTGCAGCATTGATCCAGACGGGTTTTTCTTCAGGATGCTGCAGGAAACGCGTTACTGCCGCATAATCTTTTCCGCGGATAAACTGTGCTCCGGACATTCCTTCTACAAAATAGCCACGTCTTGCCTGCCCGGTGTATTCCCAGACACGCAGCACGGACAATGCATCCTGCCAGGAGATTCCCCATGCGGCTGCTGTTTCTCTGCATAAGATCAGGCATCGGTCAAAGCATGCTTCCAGATCCTCTTGTGTCATTTTGGATTGCTGCGGCTGCCTTAGCGGGCGGACGACATCCCATCTGCCGGCGCGCAGTGCCTTTGCCCGCATTGCGGCAAGGCGTTTGGGCGCTGCGTTTTTTGACCGTTCCAGCTCCAGCCACTGGCGCACTGGAATAAAGCTGTCTGCGTATACGTACCCCTTTGCCATTAATGACAGCAGCGGTTCATGTGCGGATTCCCCATCCAGCAGCCGGTTCAGGGGCTGAAGGAAGCTTGCTCCGCGTTTGAGGAGGGCTTCATAGATCACGGCTTCCTTTCCGTCCAGTTCCTTTAATCGGCTGCTTACATCCGCATCCCAATCTGTTTTTTCCTGATCTTGAAAACAAATCCCGCCGTTTCCGTCCATCCGCCAGCACAGCTCTCCTTCTGCAAGAAACGTATCCAGCATCGTATCACGGTAATTTTTCACCCGCGCTGCCAGGACGATGGCCTCCCAGTTAGCCGCCGGAATGGGAATCCCCGCATATTGCTTCAGCGTTTGTTCCAGACATTCCTGAGGCGGGGCTGCGGATTCCATCCGTGCAAGCAGCAGCGCCTGATATGACTGCGCCGGACAGGTGACGGCCTCTTCCCGCCGTTTTTTCAGTGTCCGGGTTCTGGCGCGCTGGTATAGGACCGTGTGGTAATAAATCCCGTCCTGTAATACCGCTTCGCCCTGCTTACACAGCGTCTGTAAAATATCCTCCGCCAGCTCTGCCGTCCAGCCATACCTCTGTGCGGCCTGTGCCGCGTCTGCTGCGCCGCGGTAACGCAGCATCCGCCTTACAATATGACACTGTGCCTTCTTTCTGCCGGGTGATGGCAGCTGTATGTGGGGCAGGTTTGTTACCGGAGGGCTGTTTTGTCCGCAGCCTGAGGCCAGCGCCAGTGTGTATTCTGCTTCGTGCTCTGCGGCGATCCAAAGCCCCTGTTCCAGATACAGTGTCCTTCCCTCTCGTGCAAGCTCTTCCAGCCATTGCACGGGAACTTCCAGCTCTGCGGCTGCCAGGTCTCCCTGGGTCATTAAAAGTGTATGCAGCTGCTCTGTGTTTTCCGGTGCCTGCATGCCTGCGCCCTGCACTTGCAAAAGCTCCTGCTTTCCCGGACGCAGCAGTGCTTTTCCATGTCTGGCTTCTTCTGCAAGTGCATCTGCGACCGCTGCATGAACCTCTCCGGGAGTCGGCGTATAGTCGTACATCTCTGCAGTCTCCTGCGCCCACTGCAGCGGAAGCGACATCGGGGACGGCAGGTCTGTATAGATTTCCCGTACCTGCACGATTCCGGCGCGGATATCTTCCAGCAGCTGCCGCAGTCCTTCTGCGTCCCATAGTTCCTGCATGCATTCCCGCCTTGTTTCCCGGATGAGCGGATGCGTGTTTTCCCGTACAACCTGCTCCAGCAGTTGGGCGCTTTTCAGCCGCTGCGCCCATAAAGGCTGCCTGCTGCCGCGTCTGACGCCCATCATCAGCGCGCGTGCGCTGTTATAACGGAAAGCAATCTGAAAAACAGGTGTCTCCGGCAGCAGGATTTCCAGCTGGCGGAGGCTTGTATCCGGATCCAGCATCTGCAGGACTCCTTCCGGAAGCGCCTGTTCACTGTACGCGTAGACTAAAAATCCATCCTCTTCATCCACGCTTCCGGCTTCGATCCCGTAATTTTCCCGGATTGTATGCGCCGCCAGCAGCGCAAGCGGTGCATGGATCCGGCGCCCGAAGACGGAATGGAACATCAGCTGGCTGTTTCCGGATGCATCCCTAAAATGCTCTATGAGAATAGTCCGGTGATCCGCCAGGCTTCCGACAGCTTTGATCTGCCGCTCCAAAAAACCGCCGGCCTGAAGCACTGCGGATGTATCCAGGCCCAGCTGTGCAAGCGCCTGTGACAGCGTTCCGTCTGCATGTGCTTCCTGCAGGGTACGGAACATCTGTCCGAATGCTTCTCCGGTACGTTTATCGCGTCCTTTGATTTCCCCTTTCCAAAACGGCAGCCGTGCCCCTTCCACGGCAGCCCGGACAACCGTTACGGTATCCCTGCTGATATGAGTCACTCTCCAGGCAAAAGAGCCCAGCACAAAACGGTCGCCCTTTTGTGTTTCATACACAAACTCTTCATCCACCTCACCCAGCTTTACGCCGTCTTCCGTCTTCACCGCATACAGCCCCTTATCCGGGATCGTACCGCCTGATGAGACTGCCAGCATCCTGCTGTAACCATCGCCCCGCACGGTTTCATGAATCCGGTCATACAAGATCCGGGGCCGCACCGGGATATCCTGTTCATGCTCATAGTCCCCCGCCAGCATGCCAAGCACCGCCTTGACATCCTGCCTGGTAATGCGGCGGAACGGCCAGGCCCGCGGCAGGATTTCCATCACCTCGTCCAGCTCATAGCCGCCGTAGGACGCCATCGAAACGAGATGCTGCGCCAGCACATCCAGGCATTCCACCGGCGGATGCACATGCTCCACACCGCCCTGCCTGGCCAGCTGCGCGGTCATGCCGCAGGCAATGCATTCCGCCGCCGTTCTCGGAAACATCTGCATCACACTGACTCTGCCCGGGTTATGCCCTGCCCGTCCCAGCCGCTGCATCGTTCCGGAAACCGTACGCGGACAGCCGACCTGCAGCACCTGGTCAATTTCACCCACATCAATGCCAAGCTCCATGGATGAAGTAGCGCACAAAAGACGCAGGCTGCCCTGGCGCAGCGCAAGCTCCGTTTCCAGCCGCTGCTCTTTGGACAGGCTCCCGTGATGCACACGCGCAAATCCGGCTCCGCCGCACAGATTCACATAATACGCCAGCTTTTCCGCATACCGCCTGCCTTCCACAAAAGCGATCACACTGCGGCTTCCCTGGCAATGCTGATAGACGAGCGCCCCCAGCTCTTCCCAGACCGGATCCTTTCTTTTTCTCTTTGCAGGATCCGCAAAAGGGCTGATAATCGCAAGGCGCACCTTCTTTTCCATAGGCGGCGCCGCAATCTTCACCCGTTCCGGAGCCAGATACTCCGCTGCCAGATCCAGCGGTTCAATCGTAGCAGAAAGGCCGATACGCTGCAGCGGACGCCTGCACAGCCTGTCCAGACGCGCCAGGGACAGCATCAGATGCGCACCCCGCTTGGTATCAATCAAAGCGTGCAGCTCATCCAAAATCACCGCCCTTGCAGTCGCCAGCACATTGCGGCCGGTTTTGCTGGTCAGCATCAGATACAGGGATTCCGGTGTGATAATCAGGATGTGCGGGGGTTTGCGCACCATTTTCTGCCTGTCCTTCTGCGGCGTATCGCCTGTGCGGATACCGGCTGTAATAAGGTGTTCCACATGCATTCCAGCCAGCGGACGTTTTAAATTCTCACGGATGTCTGCTGCCAATGATTTTAACGGTGATACGTAAATAAGCTGCAGCTCCTGCTTTAGCAGGCCCGCTTGTGCCTGGCGCATCATTTGGTCCAAAAATACAAGAAAAGCTGACAGTGTCTTACCCGTTCCAGTCGGCGCCGACACCAGGACATGCTCCCCGGCGGCGATGCAAGGCCATGCTTCCTGCTGAACAGGCGTGGGTTCTCCGAGCGTATTTTGAAACCAATCTGCTGTTTCTTTTCTAAAAAGTCCCGTTACCTGATTCATTCTTTTATTTCCTTTGGTTGGTTTGTATTTAGTATATAATGATTTTGGGAAAAAAACAAGATATGGTGGGGTGCATTTTGTGTGGGGAGGGGGTGTGGGTACCCGGACGACTCTGCGGGCGGTGGGCAATAAATAATATATACACAATCCATAACCTTTGACACCCAACATCCGCCATTCACAGGCTTCCACAGCCTTTCCGCAAACTACAGCAAAAAATCTTTGTGGAAAATACCCATTTACAACAATTCATTTTCATGCTACCATCATCCTATCGATTCGGCGTGCCGGACACTTCTGTAAAAGCAGTTTTTTATAGGAGGAACCATTATGACACGCAGATCTAAATATTCTATAATATCTATTTTACTATTAACAATCTTGTTCCTGTTTACCCCGTTTACCAGGATAACCGTCAACGCCAGAACATTGCAGCTTCCGCCGCTTATCGTTCTGACGAAGTATTCCAAAACAATGGCAATTGGTGAGGAGTTCGGGCTGATTGCAGTCGCTTCTAACGGAAAACAGCCGTCTTTTAAAAGCAGCAAATCTTCTATCGCGTCTGTCAATACGTATGGCCTGATTACTGCAAAAAAGGCCGGTACCTGTAAGATTACGGCAAAAGTAAAGGGCGCTGAGGCATCGTGCAAAATTACGGTAAAACCAACCACATTGACGATTCAGCCCGCTAGTGTTGTGTTGTACCGGCAGGGTGCGAAGCAGCTTGCGGTATCGGTATCTACCGGACATATCCCAACCTGGAAATCAAGCAAAAGCAGTGTTGCCACTGTAGATGAAAATGGCCGTGTTACTGCAGTGAAACACGGAACTGCTAAGATTACCGCAACGGCAGATGGTGTATCCAGTTCTTGTACCGTTACGGTTAAGCAGCCGAAAGTGAAACTTTCTGCGGCAAAGCTTTCCATGGACGTGGGCAGCAGCCGTGTGCTGACGGCATCTGTTTCTTCCGGCAACCGCCCGGAATGGAGTACCAGCAACAGTAACGTGCTTTCTGTCGACCAAAACGGCAATGTCACTGCGCTCAAGAAAGGCCGCGCCTATGTCTATGCACGCGAAGATGGAATTAAGGCAAGCTGTGTGGTAACTGTCAGCGAACCAGAAGAATAGCCACGTGCAGCCAGCTGTTGCATTTATGATATGTTAACCTTGCTTTTATAGAATTTTGGCACGTCAAATCGAAACCGTTCAGATCACCCAGTCCCATACACATTCCTGTTCCCCGTTTTTCGGCGGATCTGCCTGAAATACCATTTCCGGAGCTTTTAAGGAAACCTTTGTATACGCCGGGACGGATTCTGTAATAAATGTGTTGCCGCCGATAATGGAATTTGCACCGATTACGGTCTCTCCGCCCAGTATCGTCGCTCCGGAATAAATCGTTACATTATTTTCAATGGTCGGATGCCTTTTCACATCGGCAAGCAGCTGGCCCTTTCTGGTCGACAATGCCCCCAGCGTGACGCCCTGGTAGAGCTTAACATTGTCGCCGATCTGCGTCGTTTCGCCGATGACAACTCCGGTTCCGTGGTCAATAAAAAAGTATTCCCCGATAGCGGCTCCCGGATTAATATCGATTCCGGTACGGCTGTGCGCATATTCTGACATAATCCGCGGGATAAACGGCACTTGCTTTACATACAGCTCATGCGCCATGCGGTATACAAAAATCGCAAACACGCCTGGATACGAAGAGATGATTTCCTGGCGGCTCTTCGCCGCAGGATCACCATCAAAGCCGGCCTGCACGTCTTTTAACAGCATATTCTGAATATCCGCCAGCCTTCCGATAAAATACTGCGCCGTTTCGTCCGCTTCCTCAGCAATTTGTTCCCTCGTCTTGTTTTCATTGGTATAAAGCAGCGCAATCTCCACCTGCTGCCTTAATTCCCGCAGAATACTGTTCAGCGTGTTGCCCGCAAAATAACGCGCATCTGTGTACTCGAAATTTTTTTCCTCAAAATACCCCGGGAACATTAAGGAACGCAGGCGCTTGATCAATATAATAATATTGCTCCTGCCCGGCAGACGGCGGTTTTCCTTTGTTACGAACACTTCATCTGAAATATAATTTTGTGTAATTTTTTTTACTACCTGGTCAAAATCTGTCCTGTTTTCTGTCGTCATCGTTTTCCTCCTGATGGATTATGATTGCTTTTATATTATTTTATGCCTGCTGAAAAAAACTTTCCTTCCGTTATAGATTCTGGTTTTGAAAAAGCTGCCGGATCTCCTCTGCCGACTCCTGCATACCCCTTTGAAACCATACTTCTACCCAGCCATACAGACTATATGCGGCAAAAGCTTTTGCATATGCTTCCGCTTTCGGCAGACCAGGTTCTAACCCGCAGATTTTAATGATCCTGTCCTTCAGCAAATAAATCAGATTCTTTTCATTTAACAGGCTGTAGAAATTTCTGTTATTTTCAAAATGCGAAAACAACATCCCCAGCAAATCACTCATCGGCAGATTTGCGTTGCTTTCACAATCCCGCTGCCACTGCTCAAACATTTTGCTGACAAATTGCTCTAAAATGTCTTCCTTGGATTTAAAATTTCGGTAAAAAGACGCTCTGCCAACGCCAGCGCGATTACATAGCTCACTGACAGATATTTCATCGATGGATTTCTTATGCAGCAGTTCCAAAAGGGCTTCTGTCAAATGTTCCATTACATAAGTATTCCGTCCCTCGTTGCTCATCGGTGATGCCGTTTTCGGTTTTTGACGCATGCTCCATCCTCCTATTGCAATTTGCGTGTCTGCTGATATAATTATATCGGCGAGACAAGTGTATTGCTGCAATTATATTCCTGTAGTCATTTTCTGTCAAGGGTTGCTGTGTGATGGTCTTTTAACCTGGGTGAGGTAGAATAGAAACATTTTTGACATGGTGATGCGTTTTTTGGATTCTCGAAGGATTCTGGTTGGGTAGGGGATGGGCTAGCCGGACGACTTTTGCAGGCTGTGGGCAGGGGATGTGGCTAGCCGGACGACTTTTGCGGGCTGTGGGCAGGGGATGTGGCTGACCGGACGACTTTTGCGGGCTGTGGGCAGGGGATGTGGCTGACCGGACGACTCTGCGGGCTGTGGCCAGGGGATCCGCCGG
>CANOET010000110.1 GCA_947564835.1 uncultured Eubacterium sp.
TGGCCACCGCCCGCAGAGTCGTCCGGTCAGCCACATCCCCTGGCCAATCAAGATCTATCGGGAAGCCAAAAAATGCAACACAATGTCAAAAGTGTTTCTTTTCTGGTTTATCCAGGTTAGGGGCTTGCGGGACAGCTGATCTGAGGCGGAGGAGGGCAGCGCCGCTGGCCAGGGGAAGGAAAAACTGACAGGGGGAGGATATTTGAGGAGTTATGCTGACAAGGGAGTATTTTTGAGGAGTTATGCTGACAGGGGGATATTTGAGGTTTTATGAATAAGATAATACGGATTGGTACGCGGGAAAGCCTGCTGGCTGTTGCGCAGGCAGAATTGGTAAAACAGTATCTGGAAACAGCCCATCCCGAATATAAAGTAACGCTTGTAAAAATGAAGACGGCCGGAGACAGGATCTTAGACCGCAGCCTGGACCAGATCGGCGGCAAAGGCCTGTTTGTCAAAGAGCTTGACCTGGCGCTGTATGAACACCGCACGGATTTGTCCGTACATTCGCTGAAAGACCTGCCGATGGAAGTTCCGACAGACCTGCCGGTGCTTGGATATTCGCACAGGGAGGCGCCGCAGGATGTGCTGGTGCTGCCTTTGGGGTGTACGCGGCTGGACCCGCATAAGCCGGTCGGGACTTCCAGCCCGAGAAGGCGCGCCCAGCTGGCGCAGCTTTATCCGGATTGCCAGATCTGTCCGGTGCGCGGCAATATCCTTACCCGCCTGCAGAAACTGGATAACGGCGGCTGCGGCGCGCTGGCGCTGGCAGCGGCAGGGCTGGTGCGCCTGGGCCTTTCGCACCGGATCAGCCGTTTGTTTACTATAGATGAAATGGTGCCTGCCGCCGGACAGGGAATCCTTGCCGTCCAGGCCAGGGAAGATTTTGATGCGGGGCTTCTGGCAGGTTTTTTTGACGCGGATGCCGGATGGCAGGCACAGGCGGAGCGCAGCTTTGTCAGGACGCTGGGCGGCGGGTGTACTTCTCCGGTGGCAGCTTATGCCGCCGTCTGCGGGGAGCGGATGATACTGACCGGGCTTGTGGCCGAAGAAGGGGCAGGGGGTGTTAAAAAAATGTCCCTGGAAGCGCCGAAGCAGGAAGCAGAGCAGCTGGGAATGCGGCTTGCGGAAAGATTTTGAGAACAGTTCAATGGTTTTCTGAACTGTTACTGGGGCATACTTTTCCAATCTATGTGGTTGACAAATGCTTACTATCGTGTTATTTTATATTTAGTAAGCAGATGTCTACTAACATAGATGGGAGGAATGTTGATGAAACAAAAGCTATCGGAAAGTGAATGGAGGCTGATGATGCTGTTGTGGGAAGAGTCGCCGCTTACCATCAGCCAGATGACCGCAGCCGTACATGAGGCAACGGGATGGACCAAGTATACCGTCATTTCCCTTCTTTCACGTATGGAAGGCAAGGGGGCCATCCGGCATGAGGAGGGCGGCCGGTCGAAACTTTTTTATCCGGTATGGAAAAAGGAAGATACGGTAGAAAGCGAAACCAGGCATTTTCTCGACAAGGTATTTCACGGAAATCTCGGACTTCTGGTCAATACGATGATCGGCGCGCATGCCCTGACGCAGGATGACATTGCCGAGCTGGCGGAGATTATAGAAAAAGCAAAGGAGGAACATGCGGAATGAAGGATATTCTGATTACATCATCTGTACTCATTTTAGTATTGCTTTTTATGCGGACGATTTTTCGCAACTATATTTCCGCCCGGTTTCAATATGCTTTGTGGGGGCTGGTTGTGCTTCGGCTGCTGATGCCTGTCAGTCTTCCGGCCTGGGACTTTTCCCTGCTGAGTGCAGCCGCTCCGGTTGGGGAAGCCATAAGCGGCCGGGTGAACACCTATTTCCGGCCGGAGCAGGAGACGGCTTTTGAATCTGCGGCGCCCAGCCGGACAAAACCGTTATCCGGCACCGTATCGGGCCATAATGCCGCGGCGGGCCTGTCCGGGGATAAGCCGGTGAAGCCTGCGGCAGGTTGGAATATGACAGATCTTCTTCTGCTTGTCTGGAGATTGGGTATGGGGCTGATGGCCGCTTTCTTTTTCCTGACAAATATGGCTTTTTGGAAAAAGGTAAAAAAATACAGAGAACCGTACCGAAAGGAACTGCCTTTTTCAGCCAAAAGAAACGTATACACGCTGCCGGACGGGGTTTTGCCGTCTCCTTGTCTGTTTGGCGGCGCGGTCTATCTGCCGGAGAAAACACTGCTCTCGAACAGATCTTTGCGCCATGTCCTTTGTCATGAGGAAATGCACGCGCGGCATTTCGACACTCTTTGGGCGCTGCTGCGCGCCTTGTGCCTTACGGTCTACTGGTTCGATCCGCTGGTCTGGATTGCCGCCGTTTGTTCCAAAAATGACTGTGAACTGGCCTGTGATGAATCGGCGCTGGCTTACCTGGGCGAACAGGAACGCATTCCGTATGGAGAAACGCTGCTTTCACTGATACCGGTAAAAACGCTTGGCAACCCGCTTCTCTCAGTCGCTGCTGTGACAGCCGGGAAACGGCAGCTGAAAGAACGCATCCGGCGCATTGTACAGGGCCGCAGGCAAATGATCGCGGCGGTTTTTGCCGTACTGCTTTTTACCGGAATCGTATCGGCCTGTACATTTGCCGAAGGACGCACAGCCGCTACCGCAGACAAGACACAAAACAGTTCCGTCAGTCCCAAGCCGGATGCACAGACCTTATTCGGCCGTCCGGAAGCAGAAGGAAGCGTTCCGCTCTCAGGGAAAGAACTCCAATGGTTTAACGAGAATTTTTTTAATGGAAGAAACGGGGGCTTCCATTTCCGCAACCAGTGTGCCAATCCATCTATTCTCTACGCAAGGCCGGAGGAAATCGACCTGTTTGAATTGTTCTATATAGGAATTGATTCTGCGGAAGAAACCGTAGGTGGGGATGTTCCATCTGATGAAGAACTGTCCGATCAGGAAATCCGGGATATTTTAAAGAGTGATCCCGAAAACATGGCCTGTCCCGCCTATAAGCTGACCACCTCCGCCATAAACGGCTGTCTGCGGAAATATTTCGGCCTGTCCATAGAGGAAACAGAACAAAAAGGCATGGATAACTTTACGTATGCTTCTGAATATGACGCGTATTACTGGATGGCCGGAGATACGAATTACTGCGGAGATTTGTATTTCCAGTGCGGCATAAGGGAAAACGCAGACAATGGCAGTATCGTAAAGCTTTATCAGCGGAATGCGGCTGACTGGTACTGTGTTACGCTTGCAGCGGACGGTGACACCTCTGAATACCGTTTCCTCTCCAATCAGCAATGCGAAAGGCCGGCCATTCCTACGCCAATGCCGGAAAATGCCGCCGTCATGATTCCGCTGGCAGATCTTACGCCTTACACTGCGCCCGGGGTTATGACGGAGAACCGGCCTGCCTCTGACTATGATAACAGCAATTATGAAAACCGGCTGGCCTTTTGGGATTTTGACGGCCGCCTGATTCTGGCTTATCGGGCGAAGGATGGGCTTACCCGTGTGGCAGAAGTAATGGAAGATGATAGTTATCAGGTATTTCTTACTATGGAAGAAGGGCAGTTTGAGAGCCTGTTTTTCTATGACGATCTCTTAGGGCAAAGCGGATTCTATGTAGAGTATACGGCTCCTTTGAAACATGGTGAAACGGATGGGTTCTGGCCTTGCCGGGACTACTTTTACTTTGATGAAACAGGCAGGATTACCTGTCTCTGCCGTGCCTTCATGCCTTGCTTCGGCGGGGCTTTCGAACTGGATTTAGCCGGGGACGGCACCGACGAGCTGATCTGCAGCAAAGGCCGCGCCGAGGGTTCGGATGGAAACGATGTTATTTTCTTTGAGAAAGACGGGCAGATTTATGAGGCTGATATCAGGGAACTGGTGAAAGACGCTTGTCCGGAACTTACGGACTGGACGTCTGCAGTGTGGGATGCTTACAGCAAATCCTGCCAGATTGCCGGACTTTCCCGGGAAACAGACGGTACGTGGGAACGTGTCCTGTATTTTGACGGGGAAAATCTGCGGGTCTATCCGGCAGATGGGGCATGATAAACGATTTGCCTGCTTTGAAAAATAAAAAGTGTAAAGCATATTTGTGATGGAATAGGATTTACACTTATGTATTACCAGCCACTGGCCAGGCAGGCTGGGTATTATAAAAACGATAAAAAAGGGGTGGAAGCTATGAGCCAGGGAATGGAAGAACTGATTGATATGGAAAAAAGGGAGATTGCGTTAAAAATGCTGGAGGATGGAAAGCTGCAGAAAGAAGATGTGGCCAGATATGTTGGATTTACAATAGAACAGGTGGAGGAACTGGCAGAGCCACTGGCGGTGCAGGCATGAGAAATACAGGGGGCAGGAAAGAAAACTTCTGGGAAGAAATATAATTAACGAGCAGGAAAGCGATGTCCGGACGTTTCTGCAGGAAGTCCGCAAATATGCCACAATTCAGGAATTGGATGAAGCTGTTTTAAATAGGCTTATTTAGTAAGATTTTAGTGGGTGAGGTTAGGAAGGTGGATGGTCAGAGGTTCCAGGAAGTTAAGATTGTTTATAATTTTGTTGGGGAAAAAGATGGCATAGATGCTGATATGTTATTTATTGTAAAACCAGCTGCTTTAGATATGTAGTCACTATATAAAATTAGAGAGGATACTTTTCTCTTTGTTGGGAAAAGGTATCCTCTAATTTTGATTTTATAAATATTCCAATAGAAAAGGTAATAGCTCCTTTTTATTCGGAAAAGTATTTCTCACAAAAGTCTTTTGCAGTCACGATTTGAATGTTTTCAAACTGCTCTATTACAAGGAGGTCTTTATCTCCACTGACAATATATAAAGCATGAGAATCTTTTGCGCATTCCAGGAATTTGTTATCGTCAGGATCACGGCATATTTCGACATGAGTAACAGGTTCGATAATTTCCATAGTTTTAATTAGCGGGCTTAAAATTGTTCTATTAATATGCCCTTGTTTTCTGTCAATCATTTCCTGCACAATTTCTTCATATTCGTTAATAATTTCTGTCGTAGCGCAGGCTGTTATCTTCTGATAAACAACAGCACGAAGAATTTCTCTCGAAAATCCTCCAAAAAACACACCAGAAATCAAAACATTTGTATCTATCACAATTCTCATACTCGTTTCTTCTTTCTAACCGATTTGATTATATCATTAACATCATTTTCATTATACCCAACAGACTTTGCCCATTTTTGTGCCTCGTCGAGTGAGGCTTCAAATTCTTCAGCAGAAGGAAGCTTTAAAGTTTTGAGCATGATAACATCCCCTGAAGTATATGCAACCAGTTTATCACCAGTATCAATCGACAAGAGTTTTCGGATGCTGACTGGCAATGAAATCTGTCCTTTGGAAGAAACTGTCAATATTTGTGTGTTCATTTGCTTACGCCCCTTTCTGGTAAGAATTTCTTAGTTATATTATGCCATAATGTAAAAATATATGCAAGAAAAATTGAATTCACCACTTGACCCCTACCGGGGGACGTACCGCCTAACCCCTTACAACTGAATACCGCCGCGCCGCAGAACTTACGCGGCGTGGGGACACCGCCTTTCATACAGGGCGGTTTTTTTATGCGGCGGCGACCAATCGCTGACCGCCTTTTGTCCGCTTGCCGGACAGCCGCAGACGCGGCAGAAAGGATTTTACATGGCATTTTTTAATTCAGCAGTAGGCGTTTTGCAGACACTTGTTGTAGCTCTTGGAGCCGGGCTTGGCATTTGGGGCGTTATCAATCTTATGGAGGGCTACGGCAACGACAACCCCGGCGCGAATGCCCATGTGCGGTAAAGTAACACAACAATAAAGATAAGTACAGTCAACTATTCCGTAAGAAGCATAAAAATATCGGAGCAAATTTTTAGTGGATTTGCCCCGATATTTTTTGTGGTGCTATTATTCATAACCTTTTAAAAAAATATGTATTGACAGCGATGCTATACAACGGTATAATGAATTATACAATCGTATAACATGAGGTAATGTAGTATGAAAAAATTAGGTGAGGCAGAATTGGAAATTATGCAGGTGATTTGGGAAGCCGGATCCCCTGTAACGTCTAACTATATTTTAAAAGCATTACAGGGGAGCAGAAAATGGCAGCTTTCCACTTTAATGACTTCATTGTCACGTTTGTCCACAAAAGGTTTTGTGAGTTGCGACCGTTCCACAGGTAATAACCTATATACGTCAACTGTTTCCGAAGATGAATATAAAACGAAAGAAAGCAAATATTTTCTGGAAAAGTTGTACCATAATTCCATACAGAACATGGTAACAACTTTGTATAGCAATAAAGCAATCAAAGACAGTGATATTGAAGAATTGAGAAAATTTTTAGATACATTCGAGGATGAGCAAAAATGAGAAACCTATTTTTAACATTTATTGAAATATCCGTGTCGGCAAGTATCGTAATCCTTCTTTTGTTGATACTTGCACCGTTGCTAAACAGGCAATATGCGGCAAAATGGAATTACTATATCTGGATTATGCTTGCATTGCGTTTGATTATTCCTTTTCGTCTTGACCTGTCATTTCCCAAAGTAGAAATAGCGATACCAGAACAAGTGACAACACCTGTCGCGGTCAATACAGAAATGGTGGATCTGCGCCCGGGCGAAAAAATCGCTTGACAGATGCACTGCGATCAAGTATAATATAGCTGCTTTGGGCTTCCTTAGCAACCTAATGCAAGCATAAGAACAGGGAAACAAAAAATTTTATCAGAAAAACAGAGTGCAGAAGCCGCACGAAGGGGTACACCACCACGGGTGTATTCTTTCATGCGGCTTTTTTGATAAAGAAAGGAGTAAAAAATGGTCCGTATCAATGGAAACGAAGAAGCTGCAGCCGGTATGGCACTGAAGGACTATCTGGAGCAAAAGCAGTATCCCGCTGACGGGATTGCGGTGGAGTGCAATGAAGAAATTCTGCCAAAAAATGAGTACGGCAGCTATATCCTCCAGGACGGTGATGTGATCGAGATTGTCAGCTTTGTAGGCGGGGGTTGAGCAGCGGCTTACACGCAGCAGTTTATACAAGGCGGGGGCTGAGCAGCGGCTTACACGCAGCAGTTCATACAACAGGTTTAGAAAAGGAGCATCTAACATGACAGAAAAAGCAGATACCTTCCGGTTAGGCGGCCGGGAATTTACCTCACGTTTTATTTTAGGGTCTGGAAAATATTCGATGGAGCTGATCCGGGCGGCTGTAGAAAATGCCGGCGCGCAGATGATTACGCTTGCTGTGCGCCGCACAAATACAAAGAAAAATGAAAATATCCTAGACTTTATTCCCAAGGGCGTAACCCTGCTGCCGAATACCTCCGGCGCCAGAGACGCGAAAGAAGCGGTCCGTATTGCCCGGATGTCGCGGGAATTAGGGTGCGGGGATTTTGTTAAGATTGAAATTATGAAAGACAGTAAATACCTGCTGCCGGATAATGCCGAGACGGTGAAAGCTACGCAGCAGCTGGCAAAAGAAGGCTTTGTCGTGCTTGCCTATATGTATCCGGACTTGTACACGGCGAGGGACCTGGTCAGCGCCGGGGCGGCCGCGGTAATGCCGCTTGCTTCTCCGATTGGATCGAATAAGGGGCTGGCAACCAGGGAATTTATCCAGATCCTGATCGATGAGATTGATGTGCCGATTATTGTAGATGCGGGGATCGGCAGGCCGTCGCAGGCATGCGAGGCGATGGAGATGGGCGCGGCTGCGATTATGGCGAATACGGCGATTGCAACAGCCGGGGATATCCCGCTTATGGCAGGCGCGTTCAAACATGCGGTTGAGGCAGGGCGCAGCGCGTATCTGGCAGGGCTTGGGCGAGTTTTGGAGCGGGGTGCTTGTGCGTCCGATCCTCTGACTGGTTTTTTGAGGGATGAATAAATCGGGCGGGGAACGAGGCAGAGGTTCTTTTAGGAAAAGGAGGATTGGATGACTGGAAATCAGTTTTTTGTGGATTCGGATCAATTAACAAAAGAAGCGCTGGATCAAAAGCACCGGATTGAAACGGACCCGGCTGCAAGGACAGACCCGATGCGGTATATGGAAGGGATGGAGCGTATTTCTTCGGATATTATGGAGAAAGTACTCGGACAGATGGCAGGCTATGACTATGAAGCTTATACAGACGCGGATGTGCGCCGGGCGCTGATGCATGAGACATGCAGTGTGGACGATTTTAAGGCGCTGCTGTCCCCGGCGGCGCAGCCGCATTTGGAAGAGATGGCGGCAAAGGCTAAGTATGAGACGAGCAGGCACTTTGGGAATACGGTGTATCTGTTCACACCGCTTTATTTGGCAAATTACTGTGAAAATTATTGTGTGTACTGCGGCTTTAACTGTTATAACAATATCGTGCGTAAGAAGCTGACGATGGAGGAAGCGGAGCATGAGATGAAGGTGATTGCGGATTCCGGTATAGAAGAAATCCTGCTGCTGACCGGCGAGAGCCATAAGAAGAGCGACCTTACGTATATCGGGGAAGCATGTAAGCTGGCGGCGCGGTATTTTCGGAATGTGGGGCTGGAAATTTATCCGGTAAACAGTGAGGATTACCGTTATCTGCACGCATGCGGCGCGGATTATATTACAGTCTTTCAGGAGACCTATGACGCTGCCGCCTATGAAAAACTGCATTTGATGGGGCATAAGCGGGTATTTCCGTACCGTTTTGAGGCACAGGAGCGGGCAATTTTGGGCGGTATGCGGGGGGTTGCAGGTTCTGCGCTTCTTGGACTTTCGGATTTTCGGAAAGACGCGCTTGCATCGGCGCTGCATATTTATTATCTGCAGCGGAAATATCCGTATGTGGAATATTCCCTGTCGTGCCCAAGGCTGCGCCCGATTATTAATAATGATAAAATCAATCCGCAGGATGTACATGAAACGCAGCTTTGCCAGATACTTTGCGCCTACCGGATATTTCTGCCGTATGTCGGTATCACAGTTTCGAGCAGGGAGCAAAAGCATTTCCGCGACGGCATCGTAAAAATCGCCGCAACGAAGGTATCTGCCGGCGTATCGACAGGCATCGGCGACCATGAAAGCAAATACCACGGCGTCCGGGAAGCGGAAACCGGGGATGAACAGTTTGAAATATCAGATGACAGGAGTTTTGATCAGATGTACCGGGATATTGCGGCAGAAGGGCTGCAGCCGGTGCTGAATGATTATATTTATGTAGCAGAATGAAAGAAAACAGCCAAAACCATAAATATTTCCATACAAGCGGCCATGCAGGCGCAAGCATACCGGTCCTTTGTATTACGAACAGGCATCTGGCTGTCCAGGATTATATGGAACAGATCCGACAGATTGCAAAAGCAGGCCCGCAGGCAGTCATTGTCCGGGAAAAAGACCTGCCGCAGGCCGCATATGAACAGCTTGCGGCACAGGTGTTTGCAATTTGTACACAGTATCATGTGCCGTGTATCCTGCATACATACACGCAGGCCGCGATCCGGCTTGGCGTAAAGGCTCTGCATCTGCCTCTGCGGGAGCTGTTGTCACTGCCAAAAGACTATAAACAGCAGTTTACGGTGATTGGATCGAGTGTACATTCCGTGGAAGAAGCGATGCAGGCGCAAGCTGCAGGAGCGGCGTATCTGCTGGCCGGACATATTTTTGCAACCGACTGTAAACCAGGCGTGCCGCCCAGAGGGCTTGCTTTCTTACAGGAAGTATGCCAGGCATCCTCCCTGCCGGTCTATGCACTGGGCGGGATCCATGCAGGGAATGCCATGGCATGTATCCGGGCAGGGGCGGCCGGTGTTTGTGTCATGTCAGAATGTATGCGTAATCAGGATCTTTCACAAAGATTCCGTGCTTATGTCTGATTTCATGTATCTGCCGCGCTGCCCAAATCGGACCGCGCTACTCCAGATTCAGGTGTTTTTGCACAATGATCCGGCTGATCATATAATAAACGACAGCCCATCCGGCCAGCATCAGGCAGGAACCGCCCATCGCCCACGGCGCTGCCTGGGTATCCCGCGCATCTGCAAACAGTGCAAATGCACCGATCATAAGCAGGATTACGGAAACGATCTGGCTGAAATAATAAAGGCCGATACCCGCCGCAATGCCGCAAGCCCCTTTGGAGCGGTGGGCCAGCTGGCCGATGGAGCTGCCTGCAAAAAACAGCAGCAGTGCGTCCAGACATCCCAGCATCATGACTGCAAGCACAAAGAGAAGGAATACAGCAGCCGGCATGTCAAATTCAACCGAAACCTGCTGCAAAAACATTTCAAGCGAATCCGATATAACGCTGACAGAAGCGCCGGCAGACAAACCGAGCGTAACTCCGTCCGCAACAAATCCGATCAGGAAAAAAGAAAGGACGGCAAAAACCCCTGTCAAAAACAGATACACAAATGAAACAAAAATTTTTACATGCAGGATCTGCGTTGTTTTCACAGGCAGCGTATGGGTCAGATAGCCTTGCTGCGAATACATAGACTGGTAAAAATGAAAACACAGATAAACAAAATTTACAATAAAGACTACAATTACAGTCATTGCATAAACACCGCACCCAAACATAAAGATCGTTTCCATAGGGCCTCCGGCTGCCTTGCTGATCCAAAACAGGACAATGACCAGCAGCGATGCGCCGGCAAGCGCCCCGTACATGCCAAGAATCGTCTTTCCCTGTGATTTTGCTTCCTGTTTTAATAACTTCCCTAACATTTAAATACCTCCCTGAAATATGCATCGATCGATTTCCCCTCCGTGCTGCGGATCTCATCCGCCGGGGAATGCCGGATCAGACGGCCGTCCCGGATGAAAACCACCTCGTCTAAAATAGATTCAATATCCGCAATCAGATGGGTCGAGATCAGCACCGAAGCCTCCGGCTCATAATTTGACAAAATCGTATCGAGAATATAATCCCGCACAGCCGGATCAACGCCGGCAATCGGCTCATCCAATACATACAGCTTAGCCCTGCGGCTCATAACGAGCACAAGCTGGACTTTTTCCTTCGTTCCCTTGGACATGGACTTTAGGCGGTCCAGCGCGCTGATCTGCAGCTTTTGCAGCATATCATACGCACGGCCTTTGTCAAAATCTTCATAAAATTCCTGAAAAAAATCCACAACATCCTGTACCCGCTGGTTCATATTCAGATAAGTCTGGTCCGGCAGATAAGAAATATGCTTCTTGCTCTGTACGCCGATTGGTTCCCCGCAGAAAAAAAGCTGCCCTCCGGTCGGCGTCAAAAGCCCGTTCATCAGCTTGATCAGCGTTGTCTTGCCGCTGCCGTTCGGCCCCAGCAATCCGATAATATGGCCGCTTTCCAGCGTCAGGTCGATTTGCTTTAATACTTCTTTGTTTTTGTAGCATTTAGTAAGCTTCCTGCATTCCAATAAAGCGCTCATAGCTTTGTATCCTCCCCTTCCATAGCCTGCCGCATCAGCGACAGTGTCTGCTCTTTTTCATAACCAAGCTGGTGCATGCTTTCTAAAAACTGCATGATTTTTTCTTTTGCAAGGTCTGTTCTTATGGTATCAATCATTTTCTGATCCTCCGTTATAAATCGTCCGCTTGTGCGTTTGGAATAGACAAGCCCGGTCCGTTCGAGTTCGGTGAAGGCGCGCTGCATCGTATTCGGATTGACAGCTGCCTGCGCCGCCAGTTCCCGGACGGACGGGAGTTTTTCTCCCGGTGCGTATTTACCGCTGATAATATCCAGGCGGATACGCTCCAGGATCTGCAGAAAGATCGGACGGTCTGCATCGAGATTCCATGGCATAGGTTCACCTCATTTCTTTGTGTGTATCTTTGTGTTAGCCAAATAATACAATAATACAGATGGGATGTCAATACTTTTTCTAAATAATTTTAGGATCTTACAAAAGATTTCTTGCGCAAAATGGCAAAATTCTGACTCCGGGCGACAGAATTGACATTGTGATGCGTTTTTTAGTGGCTGCCCGGACGCCGGATGAGGGGGCGGGGCCTGGATTTCGGCTCCT
>CANOET010000111.1 GCA_947564835.1 uncultured Eubacterium sp.
CTTCTTCAAGAAAATCTTTTTTATTTTCCTCTTGACATTTCACCAAATTGCTTCCCCCTGTAATCCGCCCGTCTTCAATTTTAATGACCTGCTGCGCTGAAGCTGCGAGTTTTTCGTCGTGGGTAATCATAACAATGGTTTGTTTGAGTTTTTTACAGCCTTCGGATAACAGCAGCATGACTTCTGTACGGTTTGCAGAGTCCAGGTTTCCGGTCGGCTCATCCGCCAGGATCAGATCCGGTTTTGTCACAAGCGCCCTGGCAATCGCGACCCTCTGCTGCTGTCCGCCGGACAGCTGGCCGGGAAGCGAATGCACCTTGTTGCTGATGCCTAAGAACTGCAGCACGCTTTTTAAGAAAGGCTCATCTACCCGCTTTTTATCCAGCCTTAGCGGAAATGTGATATTTTCGATGACGCTCAGTACCGGGATCAGATTATAATTCTGAAAAACAAATCCGATATGCCGTCTGCGGAATATTGTCAGTTCTTCATTTTTCATTCTGCTGATATTATTTCCGCCGATGATCACTTCCCCCGAGGTCGGATGGTCCAGCCCGCCCATAATATGCAGCAGCGTTGATTTTCCGCTGCCGGAAGGCCCGACAATTCCTACAAAGCTGCCTTTTCCGATTTCCAGGGATATGCCGTCTAACGCGCGGACCATTCCGGGGCCTTCACCATAATATTTTTTTATATTTTCCATTTTTACAATCGTATTCATGCAACACACCTCTCCTCTCTCTACTTGACTCTCTACTTGAACTTGATTGTTACCTTTAGTGTAGACTGCCGATGTTGCAATGTTTTAACAAAATCTGTAAAAACTTATAACAATTTTGTTAGAAGTGTGTCCAGTAGGCTCATCTAAAATATAAATGGGTTTATTTTCACAAAAGAGTCTTACAATAGCAAGTTTTTGTACATCCCCCTGATAAATTCAGCATATTTTCACTAATTTCTGTATCAAAACAGCACTTTACAACTTTTTGAATTTTTAGAATAAAAAACATGCAATCACTATCTTTTATTGTACAGGATAAACGCATGAATGAACATGTGGGCATATTCCAGCCCAAATTGTACATATTCACGATGGTATATTTTCCCAACGGATTTGTTATAATTGCCTATGGTTCCGTTTTTTTCAAACGTTCTATCATATTGTTTGCGAACATACTCCGATAACAGATCAAAGGAACCGCAATTGCGATTATAAACGTCAAAAATGTTATCATCAGGGCTGCACCAAACGGATGATAAGGGCCTGTGGATCCAGTCATTTCTGCGAACAGGTTCACGGATATACGGAATATGATGCTGCCAAGAGTAGAGATCATAATACTTGTAATAACCATATAAATCATTCCTTCTTCGATCAGCATTTTTTTTATTTGTTTCTGAGTCATACCCATACATTCCAACATAGCCAATTCTCTTTCCCTGATGAAGATGCTTGTATAGATCAAATTGGTGAAATTGATGATACTTACAAAAAATAAAAGATACGATAATGCGGCTGCAATGATCTTGATTGTATTCAGAGAGTCACTTAAATCTTCTATATTTTTTTGCTTTGAATAAATGGTAACCTCTGGATAATCCTGAAACATGTTTTCTAATATCTGATATACCTTTGCATCACTGCTTAGATTTTCTGTTAGAATATCAATTTCCCGGATCTCATGATTTTGAAACGTTTCAAGCGCTTCATTGCTAACGATAATATTAGGTGCCAGATAACTTCCCATTTCCTTGAATTCGGTTACACTAACCGGCTGTTTTATCATATTTTCTAACACAAAACATTTATCACTCTGGCTGGAAGGATAAACTTTTAATGCATCTGTGTTTGCTTTTTCACTTCGGATTTCAGGGTCTTCATAGACGGAACCAAAACACCATATTCCCACTTCCCCCAATCGAAACTGCTCGTAGTCTGTATTCAGATTATATTTTTCAGAAATCCTATGAAATTCCCATTCACCGATACCAATTAAGAACGTTGCATATTTGTGGTCTTGTATATGGATTCGTTTTTCTTCTTCAATCACGTCTTCTGGTATTAGTTCCAGCAGTTTTTTACTATATTGTTCTAAGAAATGGCCTTTGGTTTCTATCCAGGTCAAACCATCTTTTTCACTGATACCGCTTATCATTTCTGCCCGTTTTACGCCTGGAATATCTGCGATCTTTTCCCGTAACGCATTCGTTAGCACATTGCCAATTTGAGAAGGATCAGACTTCACAATCAGATCATAGTTCGTAGATTCCGAAACAATTGCGTATGGATCTACACCAGAAAAGAGGCCATTCACTGTGATAGAAACTATTTCTGTTACAAACAAAGACAAAAATACGATAACGGCGCTTTTTTTCCTTCGGAAAACATTTCTCCATGCCATAGAAAATATACTGTTTTTTTCTTGTTTTTTCTCATTTCTTTTTCTTGAGATTTCCACGTATCGCATCATAGAAATGGATGAAATGTTTTCTGCTATCTTCAAAGGTTTTCGGCTTCCCAAAAAGACGCTGATAAGTGATACGAATACCGATCCGAATAATAGGACCGGTGAAAAACTAATCTGTATCTTTATTTGTGAAAGCCTTCTGTTAATGGAGCTTAGGGCTAACGGCACCAGAAAATTAGAGACCAGCATGGCAAGTATTAATCCAGCTGAAATTCCTATGATGCAGAACCATCGGATCTGATAACACAAATATTTCCGGATCTGGCGCTGGGTCATACCTAATGTTTTTAGTTTTCCGAGAAACCGGATATCTTGTACCACTGATATATACAGAACATTATATATGATCAGGATCCCGCATATACAAATTGGCAATATGGCTGCAATCATTTGAATTATGCTTACAGGATCTGTTGTTTCATTTAATTGAGATGCAAGGAATCGCATATTTTCCTGGAAACTCATTCCAAAACTAAATATGGTGTATATCATAAACGTAGAAAGCATAATTGCTATACAGATACTTGTATTACGAAATTTCTGTTCAAAGAACTTTTTAACGGCTATTTTATGTATAATTTCATCATTATGCATTCTCAAAATTTATCCTCCCTTTCTGAATCAGCTTTCCTTGTTTTTCTAAAATGATTCTTAAGGAAAATGATTACAAAAAACACACCTCTTTGCTTGGACTTGATGATTACCTTTAATTGTAGACTGCGGATGTTACAAAGTTTTAACAAAATCTGTAGAAACTTATAACAATTTTGTTAGAAGTGCGTCCGGCAGTAAATCCAGCCTCAAAGTATCCTCCCATCCTCAATCCGTACAATCCGGTCTGCAAACTGCGCCGCCTGCGGATGATGCGTTACCATCATAATTGTCTGCCCAAGCTCCTGGTTCATTGATTTTAACAGCCCAAGTACGTCCAGCCCCGATTTGCCGTCCAGGCTTCCGGTCGGTTCATCCGCCAGCAGAATCGCCGGTTTTCCTGCTAATGCCCTTGCAATCGCTGCTTTTTGCTGCTCCCCTCCGGACAGCTGCGCCGGCAGGGCGTCCAGTTTTTGTGCGATCCCGAGCATCCGGCACAGTTTCAGAATATACGCCCAGTCCGCCAGTGTCCCGTCCAGCTCCAGCGGAAATGTGATATTTTCTTTGATATTCAGAATGTCCAGCAGGTTAAAGTTCTGATAAACCATGCCGATCTGACGTCTGCGGAACACGGTCAGCTGATCCTGCTGCAGATCGCTGATGCACTGCCCGTCAATCAGGATATCTCCTCCGGTCGGAGTATCCAGGCCGGCGGCCAGATTCAGCAGCGTCGTTTTTCCGCTGCCGGAAGTCCCCGTAACAGAGACAAATTCCCCGTATTTGATATCCAGATCAATACTTTTTAATGCGGCAACTGGTTCCGGGCAATCCATAAATACCCTGGAAACATGCCGGAACGATATGCAAATACAATCTATCATACCTCTACTCCCCTTGGAAGCATCAGCCGGAACCTGCTTCCCTTTCCAATCTCTGATTCTGCTGTTACGGTGCCGTCTTCCATTGTAAGGATTTTTCTGGCCAGCGCCAGCCCCAGTCCAAGCCCTTCTTTTTCCCGTACGGCATCTCCTCTGTAAAACCGCTGAAACACCAAAGGGATCTCGTCCGTCTCCATCCCGATCCCGTTATCGGCTATTTCCAGTGAAATATACGATTCCAGGGGGACTGCCGTCACCTGGATCCATCCGCCGTGATCTGTGTATTTGACTGCATTGTCCAGGATGTTATAGATTGCCTCGGCTGTCCATTTACGGTCGGCGCTTACGATAAGCTCCCTGCTGCAGTGCGTTTCCAGGCGGATTTGTTTTGCTTCCGCCTTGGGCAGGACCGTCCCCAGTGCGGAAGCAACAATGTCCAGCAGCTTATGGCTGCGGATGTGCATCGAAATCACGTTGGTTTCCAGCCTGGACATTTTAAGCAAAGACTGCATAAAAAAATCCAGCTTGTCAGCCTGTTCCTCCAAAATCTCCAGATCTGCCAGGCACCCGGAATCCTGCAGCCTTTTCTTTAGAATCCCGGCATATATTTTAATATTTGCTACCGGTGTTTTTACCTGATGCGAAATATCAGAAATCAATGCATGGGTAGCCGCTGTTTCCTGCCTGGTCTTTTGCATGGCGAGCATTTTTGCGCCGTACAGTTTTTTCAGCTTATCATAAATCCTGGACACAATCCCGTCATCCGTCTCTACCGGGTCCGGCAGCGGCCGGTCTTCCAGGAATCCATCCACCATCCGGTCCACAACGCCTGACAGCTCTTTCAGGATCTGGTACATCCTTCCCGTCGCCAGGCAAAAAATCAGGTTCATCGCTGCCAGAAGCAGATATACCAGAATGCTGTGCGCCGTCCCATCCCAAAAAACCACGGCCGCAATCCCTGCAGAAAGGGCCAGCATCACACCTCTGCCTGCCGCTGCCGTGCTTTCAGCATTCATCCGTTCCATCCTTGCCACCCCACAGATACCCGACGCCGAACACTGTCTTAATCAGCGAATGCCCGATTTTATTGCGCAGCCGGTTAATATTGACTGCCAGCGAGCGGTCGTCGGTCCAGTTCACGCTTTTATCCCAGATGCTTTCGATTAAAGTATCTTTGGTCAGCACCCGGTTCGGATTGCGTATAAACACTTCCAGTATCCGGTATTCCGTCGGGGTCAGGCTGACCTGTTCCTCTTTTACAAATACCTTGCGTTCTTCAGGGTATACGGTAAGATCTCCCTGCACAAATACATTCGTCTCCTTGCTGTAGCACCGCTTCATAATGGCGGCGATCTTTTTTAAAAATACATTTACGCTGAACGGTTTCGTAATATAATCCTCCGCCCCGAGGTCAAAGCCTTTTACAATATCCTCTTCCTCATCCCTTGCAGTCAGAAACACAGCCGGTATCTGCTGCATACTTACCAGCTGCCTGTAAATCGTAAAGCCATCCTGCCCGGGCAGGTTGACATCCAAAATTACAAGGTCAACGGGTGCGGCTGCCTGCAGGACGGCGGCTGCTTCTTTGGCGTTTTCAGCTGCTGTCACACGGTAGCCCTCGTCTTCCAGACACTTTTTTAAGCCGAATTTAAGTACTTTGTCATCTTCGATGACTAAAAGGTGAAACATGGGATCTTCCTTTCTGTTAATTTCATTGATAAATATCATATTACCATGAGGGCGGAGATTGGGCAAGGCTAAATTCCCAGCTGTTTTTATTTTTCCAATATCATTGGAAATGTGGTAAAATAGAGTGGCGAAAAAAAGACAGGAGACAGGAAAATGAACAAAATCGGTATTCGAGTAAATGCAAATGAAAAAATCGCGATGGGCCATCTGATGCGCTGCATGGCTGTCGCACAGCAGCTGGTGAAAACAGGGCAGGCAGTGCTGTTTATTTTGTCCGAACCTTATGCAGAGCAGCTGGTGCTGCAGAATGGATTTGCCTGTACCTGCCTGGGCAGGGTTTATGAGCAGCGGGAACTGGAAATCCCGGAACTGGCGGAGCTGGTCCGGCGGCAGGAGATCTCGTGCCTGCTGCTTGACGCTTATGACCTTTCCTTTCGGTATATGCAGCAGGCAGGGCGGCTTTGTAAAACGGTATACATTGATGACCTGGAGCATTTTGCATATCCGGCGGATCTTCTGGTCAATTATACGTGTAATACCGCCTTGGCCAGGGAGCGGTTACAAAAGGATCCGTCCAAAAAATATCTGCTTGGCATGCGGTATGCGCCGCTGCGGGAAGAATTTTCCGGCGAGGGGATACCGATCCGGGAGCAGGCGCGGCAGGTTTTGATTACTACGGGCGGAACGGATGCCTATGATATGACGGCCGGAATTTTGGAAGCGCTCAGCGGCTATCCGTATCTGAAAAAGCATGCCGTGTCTGGGAAATTTTCTCAGAATACAGCAGTTTTGCGGGAAATGGCCGGGAGGGATGGCTCGATACAAGTGTATCACGATATACCAGATATTTGCCGCGTAATGAAGGCATGTGACCTGGCAGTGTCGGCGGGCGGAGGGACACTCGCGGAATTATGCGCCTGCGGCGTGCCGACGGTCTGTTTTGCGGTGGCGGATAACCAGCTGCCGGGAATCGGGACGTATGCGGAGGCCGGCATTATGATGTATGCCGGAGATGTCAGGCAGGATCGGGAAGGCGTGATAAAAAAAGCGGCGGAATATGTGGAATTGCTGGCAGGTGATAATACGAAGCGCAAGGATATGGGGAGTAAGGGAAAGCAGTTCGTGGATGGAAAAGGGGCCTGGCGTATCGCACAGGAGATTGCAAAGCTGGCTGCCGGCTCTGACTGACGCCGGACGGGTTCCAAGGCATCCTGGATCTGTGCTGACGTATGCTATCCCGGCGGGGCTGGTACTGTGTTGTGCAACGGATGACACAACGCGGTACTAGTGCTCCATCCGGGCAGAAATTGGAGTTTATTACAGCCTGATTCACGCCATTGCTGCGTTAAAAATTCTAGTCGATGGAACCACATCGCCGTCGAAATTTTGCCTTGCACTGACGCGAATCAGACTGCACGAAACTCTAATTTCTGCCCGGATGGAGCACTAGCTTTCATGACTTTTGCTTTTCAGGGAATCAATCAGAAGCCGGATCACCATTTTATCTTCATCGTCTAAGTCTGAAATATCAATGACTTCCTTTTTATCAATACCCATCAGAAAGTCAGCGCTTACATGGAATATGGCGGCGAGTTTTACAATGATTTCCGGTGAAGGCAGCCTGTCGCCCATTTCGTAGAAGGAGATAATGCTGTTTTTCACACCGATTTGCGATGCAAGTTGTTTTTGAGTGAGATTTTTCTGCTTACGCAAGGTTCTTAATCGATTGCCAAATTCTCTCATGCTTGTTAACTCCATTCAGACAAAATTCCACTTTTGACAATATTTTACAAAGAAAAGTTTACGACTAGGTGGAATATCTTGTATGAAATTGTAGAATATTGTCTGTGCGTACGGCAGATAATGGGAAATCCACAGATGAAAAGTAACTCGCAACCTAGTAGAATCAGGTTGTAAATCAACTATCAATATGATAAACTGTTAACTAACTACAAAAAAGGAGGTCTGACAGCAAATGATAAGGTTTTTTATTTCCAGTACGTTTCGTGACATGTTCGGTGAGCGGAATCTGCTGCATCAGACGATTTTACCTGAATTACGGGCATATGGGGAGACGCTGGGAGAATATGTAGAAATCTGCGACCTGCGCTGGGGAATCGATCATGGAACTGCCAGGAAGACAGATAAGACGATCCGGATCATGCACGTATGCCTCCAGGAAATGGATAAATGCCACCCGTACTTTATTGCATTTCTTGGCGATTATTACGGTACGGTCCCAAAAGAAGATATCTGTATCGAAGGGCTGAAAGGAGAACGAAGCTTTCTGGTGCATGCGGATGAAATGAGTCTGACACAAATAGAACTGGAATATGCTGTTTTGCAGGAACCATACAAACCGTCTGCAGAAATCAGGCCCATCTGCCTGTTCCGCCATTGGAAGGAAAACGGAAAGGCTGGCATACCGCAGGACCGGGATGCATTTCAAAGACAGCAGGAATTAAAAGAACGGCTGAGAAGCCCTATCCATACGGACAAAATAATCAGCATAGACTATGATGCAGCCTGGGATGCAGAAAAGGAAGAGGCAGCAGGCCTTAACCAGATGGCACAAGATCTGCTGGCTGAAGCAAAAAAGATTGTGGCAGCGGCAGCGAAAGCATACAAACCGTGCAATTGGATCGAGAGCGAATTTCAAAAAGCGGAAGGCTTCTGTTCCCGGTATACAGCCCATTTTGCAGGAAGAGAGCGGCAGATCCGGGAAATACTCGCTGCGGTCCGGGAAGATGCCATACATACGGTTTGTATATCCGGTCCGTCCGGATATGGGAAAAGCACATTGCTGGCGAAAATCTATCAGGAAGCCCCGGGCCGGAAATGCCTGGTTGCCTGCGGTTATGGGGAGCGAAGCAGAAATTACCTGATGTGTTAAAACAGATCATTTACTTTGTAGAACGGCAAATAAAGGAAGATTGTAAAATAGCGGATGTTTATTCTGAAGAAAAGGCAGAGAGGATGCTGCAGGAAGCGATCCGCAGCTATGAAATGTCGAACGGTGAAAAGCTGGTGCTTTTGGTGGATGCATTGGACAAGCTTCGTTCGGATTATTCCGTAAACCTGCCCCGGCTGCTGGAGGGGCTGCAGATTCAAAAGACAACACTGATCTGTTCCGGGATAGAAACATTTGCAGATCTTAGAAGCCATACCGTGCAGATTCATCTGGATGGATTGAAGGAACATGAGATCACGCAGATAATCAGCAATCATGTCGTTGAGGATGATGTTCACTTTAAAGATCTGGCAGTACAGCTGTCAAAGAAAAAGGATAAAGGAAGCCCGCTATATATTACAGCAGCGCTAAATATTCTGTTGATGCAGACAACGGTTTTGAAAAAGGAGCCGGATCTTTTTGGCGCTTACGGGAGAATCGTCAGTGAGATGCCGGAGCGGACAAAAGAGTTGATTTGGGATAATATCCGGGCTGCGGGAAAGTATCTGGATGTTCCGCTCGGCGAGACGCTGGCAGGTTATCTGGCAGCAGTGCAGGAAGGGCTTAGGGAGACGGATTTGGAAGCAATCTGCAGGCATACCGGCTGGAGGACGGTTGATTTTGTACGTTTCCGGTATTATCTGAGCGGTTTTTTCCGGTGCCAGCCGAATGGGTGCTGGACGTTTCATCATGATATATTAAAAGAAAGTGTGCTGCAGAAAATAAGCAGCCAGGTAAACAGGTACCGGGAAGCGGTTTTCAATTATATGAAGACAGTTAGAAAAAACGATGAAGTACGGATTGTAGAAGGTCTTTGGGCAAGCTATCGGCTGGGGGAATACGCATTTGCCAGGGATATTCTGGAGGAGGCTGTGCAGGAGGCGGATCGCAGTGTACATACCTGGGTTATCGTAACGCTGCAGGATATTGCACGGGATAGCACCCAGGGGGAACAGTGGTGCCGGGTATTGATCGAAACCTATCCGAATACGGTGGAAAAAATGCTGACCCAGGGAATGATGTATGATGGCGTCTTATCTTATGAACGGCGTTATCCGGCAAAAGGATTGGCAGATCTGTACGAAGACGTCATACGCCGCAGTGTACTGGCAGAACAGCTCAAAAAAAGAATGCATGCAAAGCAGACACTGCAGGAAAAGATACAGTTCAGCTCATTTTGTGCAGAGTATGTGGGCATTTATGAGGATATTTCCAGGCAGTGGGAAGTATTTCCGTACGAAACCGCGGTCTGTGAGCTGATTTGCAGCCAGATTCCGTTTCAGGAATTAACGCAGGATCAAAAAGGGAGTATTTTCAAGCAGGTGAACGGGGTGTTTTATGCCAATAACCGTATTTTGAATGATATCCGCAGAGGAAACCTGCCGGCAACCGTCCGGGAACAGGAACTGGCGCGGCAGATTTCCAAAGAAATGATCCGGTGGTATGAGGAATATGTGCAGAATCAGGAAGATGATTTTACCGGAAGAAAGTCCAGGGAAGGGTTATTTGTGAATAATATCGCACAGTATTACAGTGCGTTTGAGGAATATGAAAACGGCCAGGCTTACCGGATCAAAGCGATTGGTTATAAAACATATGACCTTTTAAAAGAAATTGGAAATGAAAGCTTATATAAAAAAATGGAGCAGCTGCTGGAGGGGCAGTATGAACCGGGGCAGCATGCAGAATATTGGAAAGAGGCTGGTCGCATTGTATGGGGGAGCGCCCATGGAAGGATTGTCTTTAGGCGAATATATCCGATGGCTGAATGAGTTTGTACACCTTTGGGATTTTCGGAAAATGCAGGCGAACGGCGGGGAACGGTGGCTGGTTGAAAATGATGAAAAATGTGAACAGCACAAGGACCTGATCCTGCATCATGCGCATCTTCTTGGGATGACGGATGCAGAAATTCCGGGCGAAGCGCCTGATTATATCCTTCCGCTGGGAGGGGCGAGGCTGGCAAACCTGGCAAGGGCGCAGGGTGCGCGCGAAATGGCTGACCGGTTTTCGGCAGAACGTTTTTCCGTAGTTGCCCTGACGGGTAAGCGGCCGTTAAATGAAGTGGAACTGCCATATACGGCAGCATATGCACCAGATGCGGAAAATGAATATGAAGCAATGAATAAAGGGCTTGAATGCGCATTTGAGCTGTCTGAAGATGAATATCTGGAGACAAATTATATAACAAGAAACTGCAACATACAATGGTCCAAAAGGGAATATCATGTTTGTAACCGGAATTATAAGGTCTGGTCCCTGGCAGCGCCTTCGTCAGTGCCGGAAAGAAGGGCAGATAGTTTTGATACGTTCCGGTTTTTTATAGACCAGTTCAAAGTACAGGAAAACCAGCGGCTCCTGCTTGTTACATCTTGTATTTACGCGCCTTTCCAGCTGCTGAAATTTATACCGATTTCATTTGAAAAAAAGATTGAGACAGATTGCTACGGCGTATCCCCGGCTGTCGCCGGAAGCCAGTTCAGCAAGCCTTCCAATTATCTGCAGGAAATGAAAGGGGTGGTGAATGCGATTTACCATTTATATACATTATATGGGGAGGGAATAAGATAGGCTTCATGCGGTACTGTTCACAGGCAGGTACCTTGACAATATGTAGACTTTGCAGTTAAGGTGTGATATACTTACATCGAGTACAGAAACAGAAGCAAACAACAATAAAATGATGGATGAAGGAGTGATGCAAGATGACAGACAGTGAAAAACTTGATTTAATTTTATCTGAAATGCAAGAGATGAAAAGCGAAATGCAAGAGATGAAGGGCGAAATGCAAGAGCTAAAACAGCGCACGACGAACATAGAATTGCATATTGAAAATGTTACGGACAAAAATATTCAGTTAATCGCCGAAAACTTTGTTGAACTTACAAAAAAGCTTAATCAAGCTATTCCGGTAGCCGATAAAAATCTTGCTTATGAGGTAAAAGTAAATTATCTTATTAACGAAGTTGCCAATTTGAAAGAAGAAGTTGCAAACCTTAAAAATAGGATAGCATAAATAATAGATGTCTCAAAGTTAGGTACTTAGAAACGATTTTTTGCGCAAAGCGGCAAAATTTTGATTCCAGGCGACAGATTGACATGGCATTGCGTTTTTTGGCTGCCCGATAGATCTTGATTGGCCAGGGGATATGGCCGCCTGGATGATTCTGCGGGCTGGGGGATATGGCTCACCGGACGACTCTGCGGGCTTTACAGCACCTGATAGTCTGGTTATTGGCAGGCTTTACAACACCTAAGAGCCTGGTCATTGGCAGGCTTAATTTCTGAGAGCCTGGTCATTGGCAGGCTTTATAACGCTTGAATTTGTATTTCATGTAAAGCTGGAGAAAACCAGCCGGATGAGGGGGAAAGGGCCTGGCTTCCGGCGACGTTGGAAGA